>JAEXXY010000247.1 GCA_023451855.1 Actinomycetes bacterium | reverse complement strand
TCACTGACCCGACGCGAACGGCCCGGTCCCGTGGGGACCGGGCCGTCGGCGCGTCCGACGCCGGACGTGGTCAGCCGGTGGGTCAGCCGGTGGGTCAGCCGGTGGGTCAGCCGGTGGGTCAGGTGGTGGCGCGGCGCCGGGGCCGCGGCTGGCACACCGGGCAGGAGAAGGACGAGCGGTTCATGAACTGCTCCCGGCGCATCAGGGCACCGCACCGGTCGCACGGGGTGCCCTCGCGGCCGTAGGCGTGCAGGGACCGGTCGAAGTAGCCGCTCGCGCCGTTGACGTTGACGTAGAGCGCGTCGAAGCTCGTGCCGCCCTGGCCCAGAGCCTCGGCCATGACCTCCCGCGCGTGGTCGAGGATGCGCGACAGCGTGGGCTTGGTGAGGGTCGAGCACAGCCGCTCCCCGTGCACCTTCGCGCGCCACAAGGCCTCGTCGGCGTAGATGTTGCCGATGCCGGAGACGAGGGTCTGGTCGAGCAGGGCCCGCTTGACGGCGCTGTCGCGCTGCTTCATCCGGCGCACGACGGCGGCCTGGTCGTAGGCCGGCTCGAAGGGGTCCGGCGCGATGTGGGCGACGACCTCGGGGATCCCGTCCGGCCCGAGGGGCGAGAGCTGCAGGCCCCCGAAGGTGCGCTGGTCGACGAACCGCAGCTGCGGGCCGCCGTCGGCGAAGTCGAACCGCGCGTGGCAGTGCTTCTCCAGCGGCGCCTCGGCTGGCTCGACGAGCATCTGCCCGCTCATCCCGAGGTGCACGATGAGCGCATCCTCACCGTCGAGGGCGAGCCACAGGTACTTGCCGCGGCGCGACGCGGCGGTGACGGTGACGTCGTGCAGCCGGGCCGCGAGGTCCTCGGGGCCGGCGTCGTGCCGCCGCGCGACGCGGACCCCGGTGATCCGGGCCCGCGTGACGTGACGGCCGACGACGTGCCCCTCGAGGCCGCGTCGGACGACCTCGACCTCGGGCAGCTCGGGCATCGCAGCTGGGGGTGCGGAAGCTCGACGCGTCAGCCGAGGGCGCGCGTCGGGCGTGACGCGTCGGTCGGGTCGGACGACCCCGCAGCCGTGTCGGTGCGGCGGTCGTCGAGCGTGTGCCAGGCCTGCTTGGCGGCCTTCTGCTCGGCTTCCTTCTTGGAGCGGCCGCGCCCCTCGCCGAGGACCTCGTCACCGACGAAGACCTGGGCGTGGAACTCCTTCTCGTGGTCCGGCCCCTGCTCGCCGACCCGGTACTCGGGCGTGCCGAGCGTGGCACCGGCGGCCATCTCCTGCAGGCTCGTCTTCCAGTCGAGGCCGGCGCCGAGGGTGGCCGCCTCCTCGATGAGGGCATCGAAGTGGTGGTGCACGAAGTCACCCGCCCGCTCGATGCCGACGCTGAGGAAGACCGTGCCGATGAGGGCTTCGAGGGTGTCGGCGAGGATCGAGGCCTTGTCGCGCCCGCCCGTCGCCTCCTCGCCCTTGCCGAGCATGACGTAGCCGCCGAGGTCGAAGGTGCGTGCGACGTCGGCGAGGGCCCGCATGTTGACCACGGCCGCGCGCAGCTTGGCCAGCTGGCCCTCGGCGAGGTCGGGGTGCTCGCGGTAGAGCGACTCGGTGACGACGAGTCCGAGGACGGAGTCGCCGAGGAACTCGAGACGCTCGTTGTTGGGCAGGCCACCGTTCTCGTACGCGTACGAGCGGTGGGTCAGGGCACGCAGGAGCAGCGGCTCGTCGACTCCCTGACCGACCACCTCGTCGAGGTGGGCGAGCAGGGTGTCGACGGGCCGCTGCGGCTCCTGCGTCACCGCCGGAACACCCCCGGTGTCGATGTCGCTCACGGGGCCGCTCACGGGCGGGTCAGGCCTGGTGCTCGGTGCGCTCGGCGGCGGCGTAGTGACGACCCTTGTAGGTGCCGCACGACGGGCAGGCGATGTGCGGCTGGGCCGCGGCGCCGCACGACGGGCACGTGGTCAGGGTGGTCGGCGTAGCCTTCCAGTTCGCGCGACGCGAACGGGTGTTGGAGCGCGACATCTTCCGCTTCGGGACAGCCACGTCAGTTCCTCTTCTCTTGCGGGTCGTCTCCCAGCAGTCCGCCGAGAGCCGACCACCTCGGGTCGATCACTTCATGGTGGTGGTCCGGGTCGTCCGCGAACCGCGCTCCGCACTCGGAGCACAGTCCCGGGCAGTCCTCCCGGCACACCGGCTGGAACGGCAGCGTCGGAACGACCGCGTCCCGGAGCACGGGCTCCAGGTCGATGAGGTCATCGACGAGCTCGTGCACCTCGTCCTCGTCCGAGTCGGCTCCCACCTCGTGGTGGTGCGCCGCCCGGTCGGCGTAGGCGAACAGCTCCTGGAACGTCCCGTCGACCTCGAGGTCGACCGGATCCAGGCACCGCACGCAGGCGCCGGTCGCCGTGCCGCTGACCGAACCCGTGACGAGGACGCCCTCCACGACGGACTCGAGCCGCACCTCGATCTCGACCGGGGAACCGGCCTTGATCGCGATGACGTCGGTGCCGAGGTCGTCGGGGAACGTCACCGTGCGCGAGAGCTCATGCATCGTCCCTGGTCGCCGGTTCAGGTCCCTGGTGTCGATCACCAGCGATGAACGGGGATGGGGGCGGCTCATGTCTCCTGCGCACGGTCGTAGGTTCGGCCCGCGCCAGGACGGACGTGGACCGACCTCCAAGGCTACCGGAGCGGTCCCCGGCACCCAAATCAGGCGGTCTCGCCCCCGAGCCGGTCGCGCAGCGCGGTCAGGACGGCGTCCGGCACGAGCCCGCTGACGTCGCCGCCGTAGCGCACGACCTCCTTGATGAGCGAGCTACTGACGTGCTGCAGCGTCGGGTCGGCGGCGATGAAGAGCGTCTCGACGCCGGTGAGATGGTGGTTCATGTGCGCCATCGGCAGCTCGTAGGCGAAGTCGGTGCCGCCCCGGAGGCCCTTGACCATGGCCTCGGCCCCGACCTCGCGGCACACGTCGACGACGAGGGTGCCGGCCCAGTCGCCGATGCGGACGTTCGGCAGGTGCCCGACCGACGCCTCGAGCAGGCGGGTGCGCTCGGCGACGGAGAAGGTGCCCTCCTTGGCCGGGTTGTGCAGGATCGCGACGACGACCTCGTCGAAGAGGCGGCTCGCGCGCGTGACGACGTCGACGTGCCCGTTCGTCACGGGGTCGTAGGAGCCGGGGCACACACAGCGACGCGTCTCGGTGCTCACGGGCCCCAACCTACCGGCCGTCCCGAAGCGAGCCGGGCCGACACGGTGGTCGCTCAGGCGGCCCCGCCCGTCGGCGGCTCGGCGAACCACACGGTGGTCTCGCCGTAGCGCTTCTCCCCCGACAGCTCGAGCCCCTCGGGCCACGTGGGCTGCGGCGTGCGGCTCGAGCGCTCGACGACGACGAAGGCGTCCTCGGCGAGCCACTCGTGCTCGACGAGCGAGCGCAGGACGGCCGCGAGCGTCGGCTCGTCGACGTCGTAGGGCGGATCGAGCAGGACGAGGTCCATCCGGACGTCGGCCGGCGGGCCGGCCGCGAGGGCCTTCTCGACGGTCGTCGCCAGCAGCCGCACACCCGGCACGCCGACGAGCCCGATGTTGGCCCGGATGACCTTGCCCGCGGCGGCGTTCGACTCGACGAGCAGGACGATGTTCGCCCCGCGGCTCGCGGCCTCGAGGCCGAGGGCCCCGGATCCGGCGTAGAGGTCGAGCACGTGGGTGCCCTCGAGCAGGCCGCGGTGCTCGAGCCTGCTGAACAGGGCCTCGCGGACCCGGTCGGACGTCGGCCTGGTGCCCGAGCCCGGTGGGGTGCGCAGGCGTCTGCCGCCGGCCGTCCCGCTGATGACGCGCGTCATGTCAGCCCCTCTCCAGCCAGGCGGCCTGCTCGTCGTCGAGGCGCATCGCGACCGCGGCCGCGAGAGCGGGGTGCTCGCGCAGCTGCGGGTCGGCGTCGACGATCGCGAAGGCGTCCTCGCGCGCGTCGGCGATGATCTGCTCGTCCTCGGCCCGGCCGAGGCGCAGGTGGCGGATCGAGCTGCCGCGGCCGCTCTGGCGCGCGCCGAGGACGTCGCCCTCGCGCCGCAGCTGGAGGTCGACGCGGGCCAGCTCGAAGCCGTCGGTGGTGGCGGCCACCTGGTCGAGCCGCTCCAGCGCCCGTTCGCCGGGGTCGGTCGTCATGAGCAGGCACAGGCCGGGCACCGAGCCACGGCCGACGCGGCCCCGCAGCTGGTGCAGCTGGGAGATGCCGAAGCGGTCGGCGTCGACGACGACCATGACCGAGGCGTTCGGCACGTCGACGCCGACCTCGATGACGGTGGTCGCCACGAGCACGTCGATGTCGCCGGCCGCGAAGGCGCGCATCGTGGCGTCCTTGGTGTCGGCGTCGAGGCGGCCGTGGAGCAGCCCGAGGCGCAGGCCGGCGAGCGCGGGCATCGAGCCGAGCTCGTCGAGCATCTCGTGGACCCCGGTGAGCTCACGGCGGGGCGCGTCGGTGTCCTCGCCCTCCCACTGGCCGTCCCAGTCGCCGGCGTCCTCGGAGTCGGCGCCCGATCCGGCCTCCCCCCGCGCGCCGGCGTCGTCTCCCCCGATGCGCGGGCACACGACGTAGGCCTGGTGGCCCTTGGCGACCTCCTCGGCGACCCGCTGCCACGTGCGCTCGACCCATCCCGCCCTCTGGGCGTCGACGACGTGCGTCGCGATCGGCGAGCGTCCGCGGGGCAGCTCGCGCAGCGTCGAGGTCTCCATGTCGCCGAAGACGGTCATCGCCACGGTGCGCGGGATCGGCGTGGCCGTCATGACGAGCACGTGCGGCGGCCGGATGCCCTTCTCGCGCAAGGCGTCGCGCTGCTCGACGCCGAAGCGGTGCTGCTCGTCGACGACGACGAGCGCGAGGTCGGCGAACTGGACGTGCTTCTGGATGAGGGCGTGCGTGCCGACGACGATGCCCGCCTCCCCCGACGCCGCGTCGAGGAGCGCCTTGCGCCGGGTCGCGGCGTTCTGGCTGCCGGTGAGCAGCGTGACGGTAGTGCCGTGCTCGGCACCGCCGAGCATGCCGCCCTGGGCGAGGTCGCCGAGCATGGCGGTGATCGAGCGGTGGTGCTGGGCCGCGAGCACCTCGGTGGGGGCGAGCAGGGCGGCCTGGCCGCCGGCGTCGATGGCGGCGAGCATGGCGCGCAACGCCACGATCGTCTTGCCCGAGCCGACCTCGCCCTGGAGCAGCCGGTGCATCGGCCGCTCGGAGGCCAGCTCGGAGGCCAGCACCTCCCCGACCTCGCGCTGCCCCTGGGTCAGCTCGAACGGCAGGCGGTCGTCGAAGGCTGCGAGGAGGCCGCCGGGCCGCGGCGGCCGGGGCGTCGCGAGCTCGGCCTCGGCGGCCTTGCGG
>JAEXXY010000193.1 GCA_023451855.1 Actinomycetes bacterium | reverse complement strand
CGCTGGTACCTCGCCATCGCCGGCACGCTCGCCGTGCTGCTGACCGTCACGGTCGTGGCGCGCCTGACGCTGCACGGGTTCGACCACGTGATCCTCATCGGCGAGGTCATCATCATCGTGCTGTTCTGCACGTACTGGATCGTGCAGACCAAGGAGCTCTGGGACCTGCGCGACACCGCCGAGATCGAGGCCCGCAAGGTCAACGCCGTCGCCGAGTGAGCGGCTGCGGGCGGGTCAGTTGCGCACGAGGACGCCGCGGGCCTCCTTGACGGTGATCGGCGTGCCGGGCTGCGGGACGGTCACGGTGTCAGGGATGGCGATCCAGGCCCCGCCGTTGATCCGGAAGTCGGCGCCGAGGGTGACGTCGACGCGCGAGGTGTAGGTGCCGGCCTTCCGGTAGGTGTGGACGATGTCGCCGTCGGGGTAGACCCCGCCCGGCGAGGTAGTCGGGCCCTCGCTCGTGCCGTCGCCGAAGCGGTAGACGTAGCTGACGAGCTTGGGCCGGATCTCGACGCGGTAGCCGAACATCGTGGCCGGGTCGACGAGGTCGATCTCTCCGGGCTCGAAGCCGGCGCCGGCCCAGTCCACCTTGTAGAAGGTCTTGAGGTTGACGAGCGTCGTGTTCCCCTTCGGCTGCGTCGAGATCGACCCCTTCGCCCAATCGGTGTTATGGAACGCGGCCGCGATCATTTCGAGGGTAGGGACTGGCTTGGCTCCTGGAACAAGGTTGGGTAAACAGGAAGAGCCCACAAACACCCAGCCGTTAGGGTCCGGCTTCACTTCCGGATCCGGCCAGTCCTTCTTCGGCACTGGCTTCCCGTCCGCACCCACCCAGAAGCGCCAGATATCAACGAGCGGCCCCCGTCCCTCCGAAGGCGTGTTCGTTGCACAGGAGGCGACTGCGGCTGCAAAGCAAGTTGCGCCGGCGTCTCGACCGCCGACGTCGCAACCAGCGATGGACGACCGATACTTCCAGTGCGGCTTCCGCTGCACGAAGGCCGCCTCATATTCAGCCTTGAGGCGATCCATGTCGCGACGAAGGAGCAACTTGACTTGCGCACTGGTCGCATCGGTCGAACCGCCCCAGTCACCCCCGCAGCAGTTCGGATCGCCTTCGCCCCCGGCTGTCGGGGCGAGTGAGATGACGACTGCCATGAGACCTGCCAGCGGGCCGCTCACTTTGTCTGCACTCCGCCGATATCACTAACCATCCAGCCCTGATCAGTCCACGCGAGTCGGAAGATGTTGCGGAACACCTTTTCGGTCTTTTGATCCTTGACTTTCCCGTCAGTCCCCACGATGACGCCAGGACTTTGATGAATGGTCGCGTCAACGCGCGCCTCGGCAGACGAGGCACTCAGAGTCGTAGAGCGCTGCACCTCAATTGCATCATCGCGCCATCGCGCGCTTGCCTTCTGCAGATCCCTGGCCGTTTGGGCCAAATTGTCGCAAGACGGCACCTTGGGAGCACATAGCGCTTCGATCGGTGACGGGTCCGGAATACGCCAGGACTTGTTCACTTGACCGACGAAGTGCGCGACGAACGCTTCGGCCCCGGCTTTGTCTTTGGTCTTCGCCGCATCGGGGAGGCCGGCCGGGAAGGCGGGGCCGGTGCTCGAGGCGCTCGTCGGGGGCGGCGTCGGGGGCGGCGTCGACGTCGTGGTGCTCGTCGTCGTGGACGACGTCGCGGCGCTCGTCTGCGGCGGTGCCGGGTCTCCCCCGGAGCACGCCGCGAGCGCGGTCACGGCCAGCGCCAGCCCGGCGGCGGCGCACGTCATCCTCTGGTGTCTCAGCACGACTCTGGTCCCCTGTTCGGCGAATCTGTGCCCTGCCCACCGGGCGCAAACGGGCGAAAACGTCATCGAACGCTCCCACAGATCCTGCCCCAACCGCATCCCGGATGCCCGCGGCCGTCCACAGCACGCGTCAGGACACCGCCGTCGCGTCCCCGACCGCCAGCCAGCGCGAGCGGGAGCCCGAGCGCATCGAGGCCCTCGCCCCACTCGGCCACGCGCGGACGCAAATCGTTGACTCGGCGTCAAGCCGTCGCGGGTCGGCCCCGGGCGGCGTGGAGGGCTGCGATGGTCGTGCCACGACGTAGTCGGCGGCGGCGAGGGCGTGCAACGGCATCCGGCCGGCGGCGACCAAGTCCGGCTCACACCCGGCGAGCTCGCGCTGCAGGTGCCCTCGAGCAGGGCCGCCTCCAAGCCCGATGCGGGGGCGCCGGCCGCCGTCAGTGGCCCAGGGCCGAGCGCAGGCGCGGCAGTGTCTCACCGAGCGGGGTGTGCAGGCGGATCGTCGCCTCGGCGTCGCCCCGGGTCGCCGACCGGGTCACGATGGCGACGGGCACTCCCCGCTGGTGCGCCCGCCGGACGAACCGGTACCCGCTCATGACAGCGAGCGACGAGCCGAGCACGAGCACCGCGCCCGCAGCCTCGACGAGGCCGAAGCACTTCTCCACCAACGGTTTCGGCACCGACTCGCCGAAGAAGACGACGTCGGGCTTGACCGTGTCGTGGCCGCACACGAGGCAGCGCGGTGCGTGGAAGGAGGCGACCAGCTCGTCGGCGAGCACGATGTCACCGTCGGGCCGCACCTGCTCGCCCCACTGGGACCCCACGGCAGTCGCGGCCGCCGAGAAGCGGTCCATGAAGCCGGGGTTCGCCTCCGTCATCCGCTCGTGCAGGCCGAGGCGCGAGGTCACCTCCCCGCACGTGAGGCACACCGCGCGGTCGAGCGAGCCGTGCAGCTCGACGACGTCGCGCGCGCCCGCGGCCTGGTGCAGGCTGTCGACGTTCTGGGTGATGACCGGCCCGACGTAGCCGGCGTGCTGCAGCTCGGCGACGACGCGGTGGCCCTCGTTCGGGTACGCGGCATTGAACCGCTGCCAGCCGATGTAGCTGCGGGCCCAGTACCGGCGCCGCGCCTCGCTCGAGCCGGCGAACTCTCCGTACGTCATCGGCTCGACGCGGCGCGTGCCGTCGGGACCGCGGTAGTCGGGGATGCCGCTGTCGGTCGAGAGGCCTGCCCCGCTGAGCACGACGACGTCGCCGGCGCTGACGAGGTCGACGAGGTCGTCGAACGTGCCGAGGTCGCTGACCTCGAGCGGCAGCCGCCGCGAGGTGGCCAGACGCGTCAGCACCCCGCCCTCGCGAGGGGGCTCGGTGTCCTGGGGCACCTCGTGGGGCACGTGCACCGGGCCAGCGTACGCGGAGCCCTCCGACGTCCCATGCCCACCGTGCTGTCGATCGCCACTTTCCATAATCGTCGGTTATGATACGCCCATGATCGATGCTGCGGGACTGCGGGTCATGAAGGCCATCGCCGACGAGGGAAGCTTCACGAGCGCCGCCAACGCGCTCGGCTTCACCCAGCCGGCCATCTCCCAGATGGTGCGACGCCTCGAGCAGCGCACCGGCACGGTCCTCGTCGAGCGCTACGGCCGCCAGGTCCGTCTCACGGAGGCCGGGCAGGTGCTGGCCCGGCACGCGGTCGGGGTCCTCGCCGCACTCGACGCCGCCGAGGAGGAGATCACCGCCATCGCCGGCCTGCGCGCCGGACGCGTGCGCCTCCAGGCCTTCCCCAGCTCGTCGGCGACCCTCGTGCCCAAGACGCTCGCCATCCTCAAGTCCAAGCACCCGGACATCACCGTCACCTTCAGCGAGGCCGAGCCGCCCGAGTCGCTCGCGGCCCTGCGCAACGGCGACTGCGACGTCGCCGTGGCCTTCGCCTACGAGGGTGCCGACCTCGGCGAGCTCGAGGAGGACCTGTCCCTCCTCGTGACCCGCCGCCTCATGGACGACGAGGTGCGTCTCGTCGTCCCCGGCGGCCACGCCCACGCGGGCGACGCGTCGGCCACCCTCACCGACTTCTCCGGCGACGACTGGATCGCCGGCTGTCCCCGCTGCCGCGGCCACCTGCTCTCCCTCGCCGACCACGCCGGGTTCCGCCCCAACGTCGCCTTCGAGACCGAGGACTACGTGGCCCAGCTCGGCCTCGTCACCGCCGGCCTCGGCGTCGCGCTGGTGCCCGACCTCATCCTCAACGCGGCCAAGCACGACGAGGTCGCGACGCTGCCGCTCTCGCCCGCCTCGCGCCGACAGATCCTCGCCGTCACGACGCCCGACCTCCAGCGGGTGCCCGCCGTCGCTGCTGCCCTCGACGCCCTGTGCGAGGCCGCGGGCGCCGACCCCGCCCTCTCGACCGCCGAGCTCGTGGGCGCCGCCCGCAGCTGACG
>JAEXXY010000354.1 GCA_023451855.1 Actinomycetes bacterium | reverse complement strand
GCCTCGCGCGCCGTCCCGCCCGAGAGCCACGAGCGCAGGAAGCCCGAGACGTACGCGTCGCCCGCACCGTTCGAGTCGACGACGGTGCGACCGGGCAGGTCGAGGGCGGGCACGGCGAAGCGCCCGCCGTCGCGCACGGTGACCCGGCTTCCGCGGGCACCGTCCATGACGATGACGAGGCGGGCGCGTCCCCGGTCCAGCACGTCGGCGACGACGTCGTCCTCGCGCCCGCCGAGGGCCGAACCCGACACGAAGACGATGTCGGCGGCCTCGGCGAACGGGCGGTGGTGCGGGTTGTGACCGTCCCAGTCGTGCAGGTCGGTCGAGGTGCTCAGGCCTCGCCGGGTCGCCTCTGCGAGCGCGTGCACCGTCCACGGCATGATCGACGCGTGCACGTGCCGGGCGCCCGGGCCGGCATCGAGCGCGGCCAGGGCGTCGAGCCACAGCGACGCGTCCGGCACGAGGTCGTACGGGTGCCGCGGGTCGTAGAGCGACAGGCGGCGGCCGGTCGGGTCGACGAGGTTGACGGCCCGACGGGTGCCGCTCGGGTGGACGACCGTGTCGAACGGGATGCCTTCTGCGGCGAGCCGATCGCGGACCAGCTGGCCCTCGTGGTCGTCGCCGACGACGTCGACGATCCGCGTCGGCACGCCGAGGCGCTGCAACCCGAGGGCGACGCCGGTGCCGGTGTGGCCGACGTGCAGGTCGATCGGGGGCACGACGTGCGAGTCGGCGAGGGGCACGGGCAGCTCGGCCACCCGCACGATGGTGTCCACGCCGGTGCCGCCCACGACGAGGACGCCACGGGTCACAGGACCTCCTGCGGCCTGCTCACCGGGATGCGGCGCACGTCCGGGGCGGCGAGCCGCTCCTCGTTGGCCTCGGAGTCGACCAGCTCCTTCTGCGACTCGAGCTCGGCCTCGACCCTGGCGAGGTAGGCGGCCACCTCGGCGTCGAGGCGCTCGGCGTCCCAGCCGAGCACCGGGGCGACGATCTGCGCCACGGCGCGGGCGGAGTCGACGCCGCGGCCCGGCGTCTCGATCGAGATGCGGGTGCGACGGGCGAGGATGTCGTCGAGGTGCAGGGCCGCCTCGTGGGTCGCGGCGTACAGCACCTCCACCTTGAGGTACTCCTCGGCGCCGGGCAGCGGCTCGTAGAGGGTGCGGTCGTCCTCGGCGAGGGCGAACAGCTCGTGGACGAGGGAGCCGTAGCGCTCGAGCAGGTGCGTGACGCGCCACACCGGGAGGTCCTGGTGGCGGGCGAGCCGGTCGATCTGGTTGACGAGCGCCACGTAGCCCTCGGCCCCGGACAGCGGGATGAACTCGGTGACGCTGCCGGGCACGTCGCCGCCGACGTCCTCGGCGGCGGCGTCGACCGCGTCGGCGGCCATGACGCGATAGGTCGTGTACTTGCCGCCGGCGATGGAGATGAGGCCGGGCTGCGGGCGGGCCACGGCGTGCTCGCGCGACAGCTGGCTGGTGTCCTCGCTCTCGCCGGACAGCAGCGGGCGCAGCCCTGCGTACACACCCTGGATGTCCTCGTGCGTCAGCGGCACCTTCAGCACGGCGTTGATGTGCTCGAGGATGTAGTCGATGTCGGCCTTGGTGGCGGCCGGGTGCGACAGGTCGAGGTCCCAGTCGGTGTCGGTGGTGCCGACGATCCAGTGGGTGTTCCACGGGATGACGAAGAGCACCGACTTCTCGGTGCGCAGGATCAGGCCCGTCTCGGAGTTGATGCGGTCGCGCGCCACGACGATGTGCACGCCCTTGCTCGCGCGCACGTGGAAGCGGCCGCGGCCGCCGGCCATCGTCTGGATGTCGTCGGTCCAGACTCCGGTGCAGTTGATGACGACGGACGCGCGGACCTCGGTGCGCTCGCCGGTCTCGACGTCCTCGACGACGGCACCGACGACGCGCTCACCGGCGCGCAGGAGGTCGACGACGCGGGCGCTCGAGACGACCGTGGCGCCGTAGGCGGCCGCGGTGCGGACCGTCGTCAGGGTGTGCCGAGCGTCATCGGCCTGGGCGTCGTAGTAGAGCAGTCCGCCGGTGAGGGACTCCCGCTTCAGGGCGGGGGCGAGCTTGAGGGCGCCGGTGCGGGTCAGCTGCTTGTGCCGCGGGACCGAGCGCGCACCGCCCATCGAGTCGTAGAGCGTCAGGCCGGCCGTGACGTACGGGCGCTCCCAGCCGCGGTTGGTCAGCGGGTAGAGGAAGGACACCGGCTTGACGAGGTGCGGCGCGATGCGGCTCAGCATGAGCTCGCGCTCCCTGAGCGCCTCGCGGACGAGGTCGAAGTTCATCTGCTCGAGGTAGCGCAGGCCGCCGTGGAACAGCTTCGAGGAGCGGGAGGACGTGCCGGAGCCGAAGTCGCGCTGCTCGACGAGCGCCGTGGACAGGCCACGCGTCGCGGCGTCGAGGGCCGTGCCGGCGCCGGTGACGCCACCTCCGATGACGAGCACGTCGAACTGCTTGCCGGCCAAGCGCTTCCACGCCGCTGCGCGGTAGTCGAGGTCGAGGCGGACGGGGCTGGTCATCGCACCCCCTTCGAGTCGGACGGGCCCGAACCCACCCTAACCGTCACGAGCGGTCCTGAGCCCGGCCGCCCACCGGGCCAGGTCACGAGCCCAGCCCAGGTCGCCGGGGTCACCGGGACAGGCTCGCGCCCCCGGTCACTCCGGTCGCTGGGGCGAGCCCGGGACCTCGGTGGTCGTGACGGCCGCCGGGGCGTCGAGGTCGGACGGGGCCACGGTGGTCGGGGCCGGCTCGGTCTCGCCGTCGGTGCGCATGCCGGCGATCTCCGAGCGGAAGACGCGGATCGACCGGCCGAGGCTGCGCGAGGCGTCGGGCAGGCGCTTCCAGCCGAAGAGGACCATCGCGGTGAGGGCGATGACGAGCATCTCGGGCCATCCCAGATCGGCCATGGTGTCCTCCCCTCGACGGCGGCCGGGCACGGTGCCGCAGGCCGCTCAGCCGCAGGCTAGGCGCGCAGTCTGGACGTGGCCTGTGCGCTGTCGACGGGATGGCTGTGACGTACGCCGAAGGGAGGCGTGCGCTACCGGACGGGTCGGCTGACCGACGCGCTCAGAAGGGTGGCGGTTCGGGTTCTGGTTCGGGCGGGCCGGTTCGGGTCGGAGTCGTGCCGGCGTCGGCGCCGGGGTCGGTGAGGGCTTCGCGCCAGTTCTTGGGGTAGGTGATGTAGTCGCGCCCGGCCAGGGTGGTCCAGTGCACGGCTGCGGCGCGGCGGGGGTCCTCGGGTTCCGGGGCGGCGGGTTCCGGGGCGGCGGGTTCCGGGTGGTCGGGGTGGGTGTCGCGTCTGGCGGTCCAGGCGCCGGCGGTCTTGGGGTGGTGGCAGCCGCGGGACAGGGACTGGAAGTTGGCGACCCGGGTGGGTCCGCCCGGCCAGGGGGTGATGTGGTCGAGGTCGCAGCGCTCGGCCGGGACCTGGCAGCCCGGGGCGCGGCAGATGCCGTCGAGGGCGCGGACGTGCTCGACCATGGCGCGGGTCGGGGTGTAGCGGTCGGTGGACAGCGCCAGGGCGGTGCCGGTGTCGAGGTCGACGGCCAGGCGCTGCCACACCGACCCGGGGGCGGTCATGACGGCC
>JAEXXY010000234.1 GCA_023451855.1 Actinomycetes bacterium | reverse complement strand
GGCGCAGCCGCCTACGCGATCCGGGCGGCCGCGGCCTCGGCACCGGCCGGCGAGGCGGAGGCCGCACGCCTGCGCGAGCGTGACTGGCAGCGCGCGCAGCTGCCCGACGGCATCCGCGAGCTGGTCCTCGACGACCAGCGCCTGCGCAGCCCGATCTGCTGGAGCACCTTCGACGACTGACCGTCGCCGGTCACGTCAGGCGCGCAGGACCTTCTCCATGGCCTTGCCCTTGGCGAGCTCGTCGACGAGCTTGTCGAGGTAGCGGATCTTCTGCATGAGCGGGTCCTCGACATCCTGGACGCGGACCCCGCAGACGCTGCCCGTGATGAGCGAGGCGTTGGGGTTGAGCTGGGCGTCGGCGAAGAAGTCCTCGAAGGTGGTGCCGGCATCGAGGTGCTCGCGCAGCCGGGCGTCGTCGAAGCCGGTCAGCCACTCGATGACCTCGTCGACCTCGGCCCGGCTGCGCCCCTTGCGCTCGGCCTTGGCGACGTAGAGGGGGTACACCGACGCGACGCTCGTGGTGAAGATCCGGCTCATCCCTCGAGGGTAGCCAGCACCTCCGACGCCCGGAGGGCTACCGCGCGGACCAGACGAAGCCGCCGACCAGGAGCATGAGGACGAAGGCCCGGACGCCCCCGAACCGCCGACCCCCGCCCGGGTCGCCGGACAGCCGGTGCCCCGGCTCGCCGAGCACGAGGAACAGCACCGCGGTCAGCGGTGCGAGGGTGCTGACGAGCAGCCAGAACCAGGCCCAGCGGGTGGCCCGCGCGGGCTGGGGGCCGCTGACGAGCAGGAGCAGGGACAGCACCCAGACGAGCAGTGCGCCGCCGACGACCCATGACGGCAGCTCGATGCCGAACATCGAGCCGCCGGTGGGCCGGGCCGAGTCGTCGTGCACGATGCGCAGGACCCCGTCGCCTTGGACCTCGCGCAGGTTCTGGTCGATGCTGCCGACCACGACCTCGGACCTCGCCCCGTCACCTTGTTCGGGGCTGCTTACCTGACGGACCGTCGTGAGCCGGTCGAACCCGCCCTCGGACCAGCGCAGGTAGGCGGTGCTGTAGCCGGTCGCCCCCTCGGGCAGGGTGCCGGCGACGCGGACGTCGTGCACCTGCCCCGACGCGATCGCCACGCGCAGCTCGGAGAGCGGGGTGGGGTGGGTGCCGAGGAGCCCGACCGCGACGGCCACCGCGACGGCCGCGACGACGAGGACTGCACGGCCGAGGCCGTCGACGATCCCGCCGTGGGTGTCGCGGGTGGGGAGAGGCGTCGGCGCCGACATGAGGCCGAACCTAGGGCACCCCCGCCCACCCGGTCGCCGATTCGGGCTGCAGGTTCGTGCAACGGCTGCGGCCGCGTCAGCCGAAGGTCCGCACGAAGGCGCGGAGCACGTCGTGGGCGGCCTCGACGTCGGCGGCCTGGACCGACGCGATGAGGTCGTCCTTCTCCTCCGGCCGGAAGTAGCCATGGTTGGCGTAGGCGTGGATGCGCTCGACGAGCGTGTCGAGCTCGAGCTCGGGGTGGAACTGGGTGACCCACGCGCGCTGACCGACGCGGTAGGCCTGCACCGGGCACGGGTCGCTCGTCGCGAGCAGCACGGCGCCGGGCGGCAGCTCGCTGCACGCCTCCTTGTGGCCGACGAAGGCCGTGAACACCTCGGGCAGGTCGGCGAAGAGCGGGTCGTCGCGGCCGGCGTCGGTGACGCGGACGGTCGTCGTGCCGACCGGCTCGCCGTAGGTTCGGTCGACGACGCCGCCGAGGGCCAGGCCCGTGGCGCCGATGCCGTAGCAGAGGCCGAGGTAGGGCACGCCGTCGTCGACGAGCCCGCGCAGGAACACGGTGAGCTCGGCCTCGACGCGTCGTTGCTCGGGCGCCTTCTGCGCCTCGGGGTCGGTGACGGTGTACGGGCTGCCGCCGAGGACGACGCCCGCGTACGCCGACGCGTCGAGCGGGGTGAACGGGCCCTGCTCCATCCGCACGTGGGCGATGCGCCGGTCGGGCAGGCCGGTGAGCCGGCCGAAGGCCTCGCGCTCCCGGGCTGCGAGGCCGTCGTCGAGCCGGGAGGTGAGCAGCAGGAACGGCAGTCCCGACGCGTCGGGCGGGGTGTCGGTCACAGCAGCCACGGCGTCAGGGCAGCAGGTCGTCGAGGTAGGCCGGCAGCATGGCCCACCACGTCGGCCAGTCGTGGTCGTAGGCCGGGCCCCAGTCGTCGACGCGGTTGGGGACGCCCTTGGCGCCGAGGACGTCCGCGACCGCCCACGCCTCCCCGACGTCCTCCCACCTGCCGCTGCCCGAGGCCAGCACGATCATCCGGCGCCGCAGGACGTCGAGGGCCTGGCCCTCGAGGCCGGGCAGGAAGTGCAGCGGCGAGCTGTAGTAGAGGTCCTCGGTGAAGCGCCCGCCGATGAACTTCTCGATGGAGTACGTGCCGCTCATGCAGACGGCGGCGTCGACGAGGTGCGGGTAGCGGCACGTGACGGCCAGCGCATTGAACGCCCCGATGGACGCGCCCGCGACGACGACCCGCATCGGACCGCCGCTGTCGGAGTGGATCGCCGGGATGATCTCCGAGGCGACGGCGTCGTGGAAGGCGTTGAAGAGGGCCATCCGGTACTCGGTGGAGCCCTGACGCTCGGCCATCGCCTTGCCGGCGACGCTGTCGCACGAGTAGAGCTTGGCCCGGCCGGCGTCGACGAGCGGCATGAGGTGCGCGACGAGCTTGTGGCGCTCGACCTCCTCGGCGTCACCCCCGGCGGTCGGGAAGAGCAGCACCGGGGTGCCCCACGTGCCCCAGCGGGCCACCGTGATGTCCTGCTCGAGCCGGTCGGAGTACCAGCGGTCGGTCACCTTCATGCGTCAGCTCCTCAGCTCGCGTCGGTCACAGGTCGGTCACTCGTACACGTACTTCTGCGGCCCGGGGAAGACCCAGGTGAGCGCGTCGCCGAGGCGGTCGCGCCAGTTCTCCCAGTTGTGGCCGTCGCGGGCCTCGGTGTACCGCATCCGCATGCCGGTGTGGCGGAACACCGGGACCATCGACCGGTTCGGCGTGATGAGGGGCTCGTAGACGCCGCAGGACATGTGGATGCGGTCGACGACCGCGGTCGGCTTGGCGCGGTAGCGGTTGACGAACTTCACGACCGGGTCGAACGCCGGCCCGCCGCCGTGGTCGAAGCCGATGTCGGTGAAGACGAGGGAGGCCGACTGCAGCACGAGCGAGCCGAAGACGCCCGGGTAGCGCACCGCCGTCGACAGCGAGGCGATGCCGCCGAACGAGGACCCCATGAGGCAGCGGGCCTCGGGCGCGTCGAGCAGCGGGAGCCGGTCGGTGAGCAGCGGCACGAGCTCTCGGGCGACGAACCGGGCGTGCGGCGCGTGGTTCGGGTACTCCTTGAGCCGGTCGCGCGGCGACACGAACGCGACGACGAGCGGGTCGACGTCGAGGCGGTGGATGAGGTTGTCGAGGACGGTCTTCATCGCCGCGTACTGCAGGTAGTCGCTGCCGTCGTGGACGATGAGCAGCGGGTAGCGCTGGGCCCGGTTGAACCGCGCCGGCAGGTAGATCTGCACGGGCTGCTCGCGGCGCAGGGCGCGGCTGCGCACGACCTCCTCGACGAGGGTGCCCGGGCGCGCCTCGGGGTCGAAGGGCACCCAGTCGGGTACCCGGTAGCCGACGGCCGCGCACACCGACGACGACCCCATCGGGCTGTGCGCGAGCCGCGGGTTGAGGGGGTCGTTGAAGCGCTCGTAGTGCTCGCCCTTGCGGATCTCCACCTGGTACTCGACGCGTGAGCCCTCGGGCAGCACGGTCGTGACGGCCCAGAGGTCCGACTCGCCGATCCGCTTGAGCGGCAAGGGGTCCGGAAGCCCGACGACGCGGTGGCGGATCCACGCCTCGTCGACGTCCCCCCGGTAGAGGAAGGTGGCGCGCTCGCCCTCGACGATGGGGCAGCCCCACCGGGCGATGAACCGGTCGATGGCGGGGCCGTCGAGCGGCAGCCGGTCGCGCAGTCCGTTGATGGCGAGGCGCGTCGTGGGGCTCATGCGGCCCCCTCGACGGCGACGTGGCCGGTGGCGTCGAGGTAACGGGTGCCCTGCGGGAGCGGGCTGCCGTCTCCGACGTCGGACCCCAGGCGCACCACGGCGCCGTCGTCGAGCAGGACGAGCCGGTGCTCGGTGAAACGACGCGCGAGCACCGCCATCCGCTCGTGGTCCTCGAGGCGCAGCCGGCGCCGGGCGTGCGGGAGTACGACCACACCCGGGACGCGTCCGAGCCCGGTGTCGTGCACCTCGGCGGCCGTGACGCCGTGGGGCGTGTGGTCGTGGAAGAGCACGACGCGGTCGGTGAGGACCATCGCACCGGCCGACCAGGCGACGACGTGCTGCTCGGCCCGGGGCGTCACGTCGAAGAGACGCAGGGTGCGCAACAGCGTCCGCACGTTGCCGCCGGCGACGACGAGGGCCCCGCACTCGTCGAGCACGGCGTTGATCTCGCCGCGGTGCCAGCCGATGAGCCCGCTCTCCTCACGCGGGCTGCGGGCGAACGTCGACGCGTAGAGCTCGGCCAGCTCGCCCTCGTACCAGCGGTCGACCTCGCGCACGGCCTCGATCGCGGCGTCGACGGCCAGCGGCCCGACGCCGTACAGCGAGGTGCGGTGGGCGACGGCATGGACGGCGTCGACGGCGCTCTGCAGTCGCAGGCCGTAGAAGGTGCGCAGCTCGTCCTGGCGGTCGCGGAAGGCGAGGGCCGCCGCCGCGACCCGATCGTCCTTTGTCAGCACGTCGATCATCCGGTGGTGCAGGCGAAGGTTGACCCCGCGGTCGTCGAGCAGGCCGCCCAGCTCGCCGTCGTCGGACTCGCGCTCCTCCCAGCCGGCGTTGGTGAAGGCAACGCGTCCGGGCACCTCGAGGGAGCGCACGACCGGCTGCACCGTCGTGGTGAAGCGCTGGGGTCCGAGAAGGATGGTCTCCGGCACGTTCCCTCAGCCCGCGTGGACGCGGATGGTGCGCCCGACGTCGTCGAGCATGGCGCGGGTGGTGTCGTAGTCGGGGTGGCGCACCCGCACCCACGCGTTGGCCATGTAGCCGGCCTCGACGGGCTGGGTCGCGGTTCCCTGCGGCGGGAAGTGGCCGTCGATGACCCACTCGCCGTAGCGGGCCTGGACCTCGTCGATGCCGGAGTAGCCCTGGATGACGCCGTCGTGGTCGGGCCGCAACGCCACGATGCCGGCCGAGTACGTGCGCCGCATCGGCTGCTCGGGCCGGCCGTGCGTGATGACGTGGGCCCACTCACGGTAGACGTCGACGTCGTTGGCCGCCGAGTAGAGGTCCCAGGCGCCGACGCCCGGCGGGCGGCAGCCGATCTCGCTGAAGCGCAAGCCCTTCGGCCCGTAGAACCACTCCATGTGGGTGGCGGAGGTCTCGATGCCGAGCGCCTTGATGACGCGTCGGCCGAGCTCTCGCACCTCGCTGTAGAACGTGCTGCCCGGCTCGTCGATGCGGTTGGTGGTGACGAACTCCGGCGAGATCCAGCGGTGCCGCATCGCCTCGAGCACGTTGGGGTAGTAGTGCGTGGCCCAGTCGTGCACGACCTCGCCGCCGACGGTGATGGTGTCGTAGAAGCCCTCGTGGCCCTCGACGAACTCCTCGATGGCGATCGACGTGGCGCCCTCGGCCCCGAACGCGCCAAGGGCCGCCTCGAGCTCGCGGTCGTCGTCGACGCGGGTCGTGCCCTGCGCGCCCGCCCCGGCGCGCGGCTTGAGGATGAGCGGGTAGCCGACCCTTTCGGCGAAATCCCTTGCCTCGGCGGCGGAGTCGACGGCCGCGCTGGCCGCGGTCGGCACGCCCGCCTCGCGCAGCGCGTCCTTCATCGACGGCTTGTCGCGGCACAGCCACGTCGTGCGGACGCTCGTGCCGGGGATGCCGCACGCCTCACGTACCTGCGCGGCGGGCATCGTGTGCGCCTCGACGACGGCCTCGAGCGCGTCGATCCAGACCTTGTCCTGGAAGTAGCGCACGGCGTCGACCATCTGGTCGACGTCGGTGACCGAGCCGACGCGGTAGTACCCGCGCAGGGCGCCCAGGACGTCGTCGCCGAGGTGCCCCTCCTCCGACTCGCCGATGCCGTAGACGTTCGCCCCGACCGCGGCCAGCGCCTGCACGAAGCGACGCTGGTTGGCCGGGAACGACGGCTCCACGAAGATGATGTTCACGAGCCCGACGCTAGCGGGCCGGGCGGAGGGGCGCCACGGATCGACGCCACGGGCCGGCGCGCGTCAGGCGTCGCGGTGGCCCTGCGCGGCATCGATGACGTGCGAGCCCTGCTGCTGCTGGATGTCCTCGGGCAGGTCCTCGAACTCCATGACGCGGCGCACCTCGACCGACACCTCGGGGAACAGGTCGGCGAAGCGCGTGCCGAGCTCGACGGCCTCCTGCCTGGAGGCCACGTCGATGACGGCGAACCCGCCGACGACCTCGCGCGCCTCGGTGAACGGTCCGTCGGTGACCGACGGGCTCGCGCCGGACCGTTTGGTGATCATGGCGCCCTCGTCGCTGCGGTGGACGCCCTCGGCGGCGAGCAGGATGCCGGACTCGGCGCACTCGGTCATGAACGCGCCCATCGCGTCGATGAACTCCGGGCTCGGGTTCCACGCCTCGGGCTGCGTCTCGTCGAGGCGGTGGATGAGCAGGTAGCGCATGGGTTCTCCTCCGGTGCTGGCAGCGGTGCGGTCGGGCCGGGTCGGTCCCAGCCTCCACCACCACGTCGACCGGGCGCGATGCCTTTCGACACGACAGGTCGTTCGGATCCCGAAGGACCCCGAAGGCCCCTCGGAGGAGCGACGACGCCGCCCACCCGGAGGTGGACGGCGTCGGGACGTTCGTGCGGAGACGCGTCAGGCAGTCGCGGGAGCGGCGCCGGACTCGATGGCCTTGGGGTCCTCGCCGTACTGGTTGGCGCCGCGGTTGCCCTCGGTCGCGTAGAAGACGATGAGGACGATCGCCCCGACGATCGGGATGAGGCCGATGAGGATCCACCAGCCGCTGCGGTTCGTGTCGTGCAGGCGACGCACGCCGACCGCGAGGCTCGGCAGGAAGACCGCGACCGCGTAGAGCACGTACAGCCAGTAGAAGGCGCCGACATCCGTCATGCGCCACAGCACGTTGAGGACGCCCGCGATGATGGCGTTGAACAGCGCGAACATCCAGAACTCGGTGCGCCGTGCGCGCCCCGAGAACCCGACGTAGTTCTTGAGCACCTTGGTGTACCACTCCATGTGAAGCTCCCTGTGGTTTCAGTGGGACGCGGGATCGCGCGAGCGGACTGTATCGGTCGGCGGGCCCAGTACGGGGGGATGCACGCCGGACCCACCGGACACGAATGGGTCACGACCGCGTGTCCGGCGGGTGGCGGTGGGTGGTGCAGGCGGTGCGCGGCGGGCGCGGCGTCAGCGGTGTGACGAGCCGTGCGCCGGCTCGACCGACGCGACGGTGCCGTCCGACGGGTCGAGCAGGACCTTCGGGGCCTTCGCGTTGTCGAAGTGGAACAGGTGCGCGAGCGAGCCGGCGCGCGCGTCAGCCGAGTGGTCACCGACGAGGCCCGTGCCCCAGTTGTCCTCGATGAACTTCAGGATCGAGGCCTGGTCGGTCTGGGTGTGGTCGACGAAGTTCGTGCGGGCGTACGGCGAGACGACGAGCAGCGGCTGGCGCGGGCCGGGACCGCAGCGGTCCTGGTAGCCGCCCTCGACGGGCACGCCGGACGCAGCGGCCGCGGTGCAGAGAGCCGCGTCGTCGGGGCTGTTCGAGGCGTTGGTCAGCGTGGCGGCGCGGTGGTCGTACCAGCCGTCGGAGTCGTCGTAGGCCAGGACGATCGCGGTGTCCTTCCAGTTCGGCGACTGCTGGATCGCGTTGATCTCCTTGACGACGAAGCGCTGCTCGTCGACCGGGTCGGAGTAGTCGGCGTGGCCGTCCTGGTAGTTCGCGGCCTTGAGGAAGGTGACGGCCGGCAGCCGGTCGGTGCCGACGACCTTGTCGAAGTCGCTGAGGTCGTACTGGTGGTTGGCCGGGCCCGCGTGACCGATCTCGGCGGTCGAGGCCGGGGCGAGGTGGTGCGGGTTGGCCGTCGACGCGTAGTACTGGAACGGCTCGTGGTGCGGGTTGTAGTCGGTCGAGCTGATGCCGGCGACGTTCGCGTGCGTGGCGAGGCACGCGGCCGGGGTGCCCGCGGCCGGGTCGGCGGCCGTTGTCGGGCGGAAGCCGCCCTGGAACCAGCCCCACGAGATGCCCTTGGCGTTGAGCAGGTCACCGACGTTCCTGTTCGAGGCCTGCATGCCGGCGAGCGTGTTGGTGGTCGTGTGGCTGCTGTTGGAGCAGTCGTCGTAGACGGGGTCGGGGTCGTTCGTCATGGTGCCGACGCCGTTGGCGTCGGGGACCCGGACCGTGTAGTCGCTCGCGGTGGGCACGACGGGCGTCGGGTGGGCGGGGTCGCTGCCGGCGGTGAACTCGCGCACGCCGTGGGTCTGGCCGGACACGAGGTTGATCGCGCCGGGCGAGCTCGGCCCGAAGGTCGTGCTGTAGGAGCTGTCGCTCATCGCGTACTTCTGCGCGTAGTTCCACATGGCGGTGACGGTGTTGCCGTCGTAGTAGTCCATCGTCAGGCCCGGGGTGGCGTAGCGGCCCGGCTTGCACGTGTCCTTGCTGACGTACTCGACGAACCGGTCCATGGCGCCGCCGTGGAACGCCTTCTGCTCGTTGGTGTACGTGTGGTCCTGGTCGCAGGTCACGGCCTGACC
>JAEXXY010000232.1 GCA_023451855.1 Actinomycetes bacterium | reverse complement strand
GCCCACCCGCCCGAGGGGCGGGTGGGCCGACCGGCCCGGACCGGCCGCCGGACCAGCCGGCTCAGGCGACGACATCGGCCGAGCAGGGGGTGCGTGTCAGGTGCGGGTGACGGCCTCGAGCCAGTCGCCGAGAGCAGCGACGGCACCCGCTGTCAGACCGTGGCCACCCGGGTCGAGGTGCGCCGTCAGGTCGGCGCCGGACTCCTGGTGCAGGTAGGTCCAGGTTCGGTCCAGCAGCTCACGGGGGATCACCGTGTCGGCGGCGCCCCGGGCCAGGAACACCGGCGTGCCTGCGAGCCGACCGGCGTCGACCGGCACCCCGGCGTCGAAGGGCAAGGTGCCGTTGAGGACGGCCGCCCCGGCGTACCGGTGGGGGTCGGACAGCACGAGGCCACCGGCGAACGCGGCTCCGCCGCTGAACCCGACGAGGACGACGGGCCGGCCTGCCGGTGCGACCTCGTCGAGCCAGGCACGGAACCACGTCATCGTCGCGTCGAGCGACGCGGCGACCGGGCGACCGATCCCGCGGTTGGCGAACCACGCGTACCCGCCGCCCTCGGCGATGGGGGCGCGGACGGCGGCGTAGGCGGGCCCGGCGGGGAGATGGGGGACGAGGGACAGGATCGAGCGCTCGTCAGCGCCGCGGCCGTGCAGCAGCACGACGAGCGGTGCGTCGGAGTCGGGGCGGGCGTCGGCCCCGGCCGTGAGGACGACCGGGGCCGCGAAGGTGTCGGGAGACATGTGTCGGTCGTCCGGCTCAGGCGACGACGCCGAAGCCGCCCGTCCAGGAGACCTTCTCGCCGGCCGCGAGGGAGATCTGGAGGAAGCCGAGGGCCTCGAGCTCGCGGGCGCGGGCGAGCGAGCCGGCGTCGAGGGCCTTGAGGCCACCGGCCGCGATCGCGCCGGCGACCTCGGACTTGGCGTCGGCGTCGTCGCCGGCGAGCAGGACGGTCGTCGTGTTCGGCCCGACGGTTCCCGCGGCGAGCGTGCCGGCGAACGTCGTGTTGAAGCCCTTGACGAGGCGCGAGGCCGGCAGGAGCCTCACGATCTCGGCCGTGGCGGAGCTGTCGGCAGGGACGACGAGCGAGTCGAACGTCTCGAGGTCCACCGGGTTGGTGATGTCGACGACGACCTTGCCGGCGAGGCTGTCGCCGCGCTCGGCGACGACCGAGGAGACAGCGGCGTAGGGGACGGCCAGCACGACGATGTCGCCGGTCACGGCGGTCGCAGCGTCGGACTCGCCGAGCAGCTGCACCGAGTGCCCGCCCTTGCCGAAGACGCCGGCGATGGCCTGGCCCATGTTCCCCGTGCCGATGATGCTGATGTCTGCCATGGTGACCTCCAGTCAATTGGTTGATGCTTCAATCGAAGTTTCCACTATTTACTTGATCTGTCAAGTAAGCCGCTATGCTGGCGCCATGGAACCCACGCCACGTTGGCTCGACGCCGACGAGCTCGTCGCCTGGAAGCGGCTCGTCGCGGTCGTCGAGCTGCTCCCGGGCGTCCTCGACACGCAGCTGCGACGCGACTCCGGGCTGACCCACTTCGAGTACTTCGTGCTCGCCATGCTCTCCGAGGCCCCTGAGCGCACCCTGCGCATGACGAACCTCGCCCAGCGCACCAACGCCACCCTCACCCGGCTGTCGCACGTCGTCCGGCGCCTCGAGGACCGCTCCCTCGTCGAGCGGTTCCCCTGCCCCGAGGACGGCCGCGCGACCAACGCCCGCCTCACCGACGCCGGCTGGGACGCCGTCGTCGCCGCTGCGCCCGGCCACGTCGCCACCGTGCGCGCCGAGGTCATCGACGCCCTGACGCCCGAGCAGGTCGGCCAGCTGTCCCAGATCGCCGAGGCCCTCCTGCGCCGGCTCGACCCGGACGGCACCCTGCAGGTCCTCGCCGACGCCCGCTGAGGCTTCCGGCCGCCCACGGTCCGATGGCACCCGCGTCCGCTGGCAGGATGGCGCCATGAGCTCGGACGTCCCCCTCAGCGTGCGCACCCCGTCCCCGCTCGGGGAGTTCCTCCGCGCCCGCCGCAAGTCGCTGGCGCCCGAGGACGTCGGCATCAAGCGGGCCAAGGGTCGCCGACGCGTCGGACTGAGCCGCACCGAGGTGGCCGAGCTCGCGAACATCTCGGTCGCCTACTACGACCTCATCGAGCGGGGTCGCGACCTGCGGCCCAGCGCGTCCGTCCTCGACGGCCTGGCCCGCGCCCTGCGTCTCGACGCCGACGGCCGCAGCCACCTGCACGGCCTCGCCGCCGGCGGCCCCCGTCGCCGGCGCGTCGAGCCGGAAGAGCTGACCGACGAGCTCGCCGACCTGCTCGACGCCGTGCACCCGAACCCCGCCTACGTCGTCGGCGCCCGGTGGGACGTCATCGGCGCCAACCGGGCCGCGTGCCGCCTCTTCACCGACTGGGAGGGCCGCCGCGCCAAGCGCGAGCGCAACCTGCTGTGGTTCTACTGCTGCGACCCGGCCGCGCGCTCGCTCTTCGTCGACTGGCAGCAGGAGGCGGCCGACCAGCTCGCCCTCTTCCGCGAGGCGTACGCCCGCCACCCCGACGACCCCGGCTACCAGCGCGTCCTCGACGAGGTGTTCCGTGGCAACCCCGACACCGTCGACTGGTGGGAGCGCCACGACAGCGACCCGACGCGCGGACGCACCAAGCGCATCCGCCTCGACGACGGCCGCGTCGTTCGGCTGCGCCAGCTCGTGCTCCAGGTGCTCGACGAGCCCGACATCCGCGTCATCAGCTACTTCGCCGACACCGACGAGGACCTCGACGCCGTCGACCTCGACGCCTGACCCCGGTCCGATCCGCTGTCACGCGGCCCACGCGCACACCCTCCCGCAGCGAGTGAGCACGAGGCTCGGTGGTCCGGCCTGGTTCGTCACCGACCACGCCGACGGCCTCCTCGTGGCCCCGACAGTCTGGGCCGACCTCCTGTGCGAGCCGAGCCCCGCCATCACCTGACCGCGTGTCCTCACGCACTGCTCCCACGGCGGGAGCAGGTGGTGAGCCTTCCGACCAGGCAGCCTCCGCCGACCCCCACCCCGCGCCCCTCACGCACTGCTCCCACAGTGGGAGCAGGTGGTGACCCTCGAGACACTCCACCGCACACGTCACACTGCCCCTCCTGCGTCGAGTGAGCACTCGGCCCCGCGGGTCACACGCCTTCCGAGCATGACGGCCGAGAGGAGGGCGCCCGACCCACGAACGGACGAGGCGCCCCCGGTCCGGCAGGCAGGGGAGGTGCTAGCGCTTGCGGGTGCCGAAGAGGCTGCGGGTGATCTCACGGCCGATGACGGTGCCGGCCGAGCGGACCATCGACCGGAAGGCCGAGGACTGCACCACCTGCTCGAGCACGGTCGGCTCCGGCTTCGGGGCCCGCGTCGACGCCGGAGCCGGCGTCGGGGCCGATGGTGCGGGTGGCGGCGGTGCGGCAGGCGCGGCGGGCGGAGCCGCCTGCAGGCGCTGGGCGAGCTTCTCGTAGGCGGACTCGCGGTCGAGCACCTCGGCGTACTTCGCCTTCAGCGGCGACGCGGCCACGATGCCGTCGAGCGTCGCCTGGGGGGAGGGGTCCATGAGGGAGTTGGGCGCCTTCATCCGCGTCCACGCCACGGGCGTGGGCACCCCTCGGTCCGAGAGCACCGTGACGACGGCCTCGCCGATGCCGAGGCTCGTCAGGAGCTTCTCCATGTCGTAGGCGGTGTGCGGGTAGGTGGCGATCGCCTGCTTGAGGGCCTTGGCGTCGTCGGGGGTGAAGGCGCGCAGCGCGTGCTGGACGCGGTTGCCGAGCTGGGCCAGGACGCCGGACGGGACGTCCTTGGGCGACTGCGTCACGAAGAAGACGCCCACGCCCTTCGATCGGATGAGCCGGACCGTCTGCTCGATGGCCTGCAGGAACGCCTTGCTCGCATCCTGGAAGAGCAGGTGCGCCTCGTCGAAGAAGAAGACGAGCTTCGGCTTGTCGACGTCGCCCTCCTCCGGCAGGTCGTGGAAGAGGTCGGCGAGCAGCCACATGAGGAACGTCGAGAACAGCTGCGGCCGGTCCTGCACCTGGGGCAGCTCGAGGCACGACACGATGCCGCGGCCGTCGGAGCCGACGCGCAGCAGGTCGCTCGTGTCGAACTCGGGCTCGCCGAAGAAGTCGCCCGCGCCCTGGTCCTCGAAGGTGATGAGGTTGCGCAGGATGACCCCGGCCGTGGCGCTCGAGAGGCCGCCGAGGTCCTTGAGGTCGGCCTTGCCCTCGTCGGAGGTCAGGTGCGTGATGACGGCCCGGAGGTCCTTGAGATCGAGGAGTGCCAGGCCGTTCTTGTCGGCGTAGTGGAAGATCAGCCCGAGGCTGCTCTCCTGGGTGTCGTTGAGGCCGAGGACCTTGCTCAGCAGGGTCGGGCCGAATGCGGTGATCGTGGCGCGGATCGGGATGCCGGTGCCCTTGCCGCCGAGCGTGTAGAACTCGCTCGGGTAGGCCTTCGGCTGCCACTCCATGCCGACGTCTGCGGCTCGCGCCGTGATCTTGTCGTTGCCCTCGCCGGGCGTGGCGATGCCGGACAGGTCGCCCTTCATGTCGGCGAGGAACACCGGAACGCCGGCGTCGGACAGCTGCTCGGCCATGAGCTGGAGCGTCTTGGTCTTGCCGGCGCCGGTGGCGCCCGCCACGAGGCCGTGCCGGTTCAGCACGCTGAGCGGGATCTGCACCGGCGCGTCGGCGTGCGCCGTGCCGTCGACGACCGCGGCGCCGAGCTTGAGCACCCCGCCATCGAACGCGTAGCCCGCCCGGATCTCGTCGATCTGGGCGGTGTCGGAGGTGGCTTCGTCCGGTGCCTCGCTGGCTGACCCGCTCACGCGTCGAACTCTAGCCCGCGCGTCCACGGGTTCGCTGTCTATGCTGACCCGGTGATTTTCAAGGCCGTCGGCGACTCCCGCCCGTACCCGGACCACGGACTCGAGACGACGAAGGACTGGTCGAACGTCCCGCCTCGTGTGGTGCAGCTCGGTGAGCTCATCACCACGAAGAGCACGCTCGACCTGCGCGGGCTGCTCGCCGACGACTCGACGTTCTACGGGGACCTCTTCCCGCACTGCGTCGAGTGGAAGGGCGAGCTGTACCTCGAGGACGGCTTGCACCGGGCCCTGCGCGCCGCGCTGCAGCAGCGTCCTGTCCTTCACGCCCGAGTCCTCGTACTCTCCTGACACACACGCACCACAGGGGGTGGTGCGGGCCGAGGAGGAGGAGACCCGATGTCGGACGTCGCAGGCGACGAGGGCGGCACCTACCGGGTGCGCCGCCAACGTCGGTCGACCATCGTCATCGCGGTCGTGCTGCTGGCGCTCGCCGGCGCCTTCTACTACGCGTCGAGCTACTGGAACGCCTCGCAGCCCAAGCCCGGTCCGTGCAGCACCGAGCCGGTCGCCGTGCCGCTCCAGCCGCGCGACGTCGCCCTCAACGTCTACAACGCGACGGGCCGGCGCGGGCTCGCCGCGGCCGTCGCCAAGGGGGCCGGCACGCGTGGCTTCACCGTCAAGGCCGTCTCCAACGACCCGAAGAACGCCTCGGTCAAGGGTGTCGCCGTGATCCGCTTCGGGCTGGAGGGGGCGGCGTCGGCGCGGCTGCTCAAGGAGTACGTGCCCAAGGCGTCCTACGTCAACGACAAGCGCAAGGGCGACACCATCGACCTCGTCGTCGGCGACGCCTGGCAGAGGTTCGGCGCCACGCCCGCCGACCCCACGCCGACCTCGACGCTGCGGCCCTGCCCGACCGTCACCGTGACCGAGGGCTGACGCACTCGTGGCGGGACGCGTCGGGGCCCGGCCCCGACGCGTCCGTCTCGCGTGCGCCTCCCGTCCGCCGACGCTCAGGACGCGTAGGGGATGCGCTCCCACGACAGGACGTGCTCGGCGCCCGGCCGGGTGACCGTGACCTTCAGGAAGTCCTTGTTGTTGTTCGAGCCGTCGACGGTGACCCGGGTCAGGTTGGGCGCCGAGCCCTCGACGCCGTAGAAGTCGAGCCACTTCGAGCCGGCCGCGAGGGGCTTGTCGGAGTTGTAGACGTGGCTGTCGCCGTTGAAGAGGTAGACCTCCCCGTCGAAGTCGCGCGACTGGGCCACGAGCTCGCGCACGAGCGGCTGGAAGGCCGAGTCGTCGGCCCACGTGACGTCGTAGGTGGGGTCGAACATGTCGGCCTGCGTGAACAGGGCCACGGCGCGGTCGTGGCGCTGGCGGGCCGACGCGAAGGCCTGGCGCACCTGGGCGATGGCGGCGTCCATGCGGGTCCGCTCCTCGGCGACCTGCTCGGGCGTCGGGCTCGTGAACCCGAGCTCGGGCCAGGGCAGCAGGCCGTTGTTGCTGCCGACGACGTGCACCGTCGCGACCTCGACGCCCTGGCGGCGAAGCGACACGTTCTCCGGGAAGCCCTGTGCCGCCTGGGAGTCCACCGTCATCGGGTGGGCGCCGAGCGTCTGGCCGGCGGTCGGGAAGAAGGTCCTGCGGACGGCGGCGAGGCGCTCGAGCGGGTCGTAGGTGCCGTTGTTCGTGCGGTGGCAGTCGGTCCACTCGTTGTCGCCCGGGGTGTAGACGAGCGGCAGCGTGAAGCGGTCGAACTGGGTGCGGATCATGTCGAAGTACTCGTTGGTGCACGTCGAGGAGCCGTTCTTGATGTCACCGACGTGGATCGTGAACGACAGCCCCGGTGTGGCGTTGAT
>JAEXXY010000199.1 GCA_023451855.1 Actinomycetes bacterium | reverse complement strand
CTCTCGGCGTCCCCGAGACCCGGCTGCCGGACCTCGTGACGGCGCAGTACGCGAAGGTCGCCGAGTACCAGCAGCGCGGCATCGTGCACTTCCACGCCCTCATCCGGCTCGACGGCCCCAAGTCGGTGGACGGGTTCGCGCTCGCGCCGGCCGGTATAACAGCATCGCTGCTCGCGAGACTGGTCGAGCAGGCCGCGGCCGGGGTGGTCTTCGATGCGCCCCCGCTGAACGAGGCCGATGTGGTGCGCCGGCTGCGCTTCGGAACCCAGCTCGACTCCCGTCCCGTCGCCGCCGCCCGGCGGACCGATGACCCGGACCGGGCCCTCACCCCGGAGCAGGTCGCCGGCTACCTGGCGAAGTACGCGACGAAGTCCGCCACCGACTCCACCGACACCGCCAGCCCCCACGCCCGCCGGCTGCGGGCAACCATCGCGCAAGTCGCCGACCAGATCCACGCGGATGCCCGCCGCGACGGCATCCCGCTCCGGGAGCACCCGTACGGGCTCCTGTTCAAGTGGCGGCACATGCTCGGCTTCCGCGGTCACTTCTCCACCAAGTCCCGACGCTACTCGGTCACCCTCGGCCAGCTGCGCCGCCGCCGGGTCCGCTACGAACGAGCCCTCGCGGCCGCGAACCGCGAAGGCCGGACCTTCGACGTCCGCGACCTCGACGACCTCCTGCAGGACGACACCGATGAGACCACCCTCGTCGTCGGCCACTGGACCTATGCCGGATCCGGCTGGGACACCGACGGCGACGCCGAGCTCGCCCGCGCCGCCGCAGCCCGCGCCCGGGAGTACGCACAGGAACGAGCAGCGAACAGACACTAGAACGGCTGACAGAGAAAGGAGTTCGGACATGAAAGTAGAGGAGCCAGAGAGGCCGGAGCCTCCAGTTCTGCCGGTGCTGCTGACCTCCCGCGAGGTCGCCAGCGCGCTGCAGGTGTCGCAGGCAACGCTGAGTCGGTGGCGCCAGACCGGGCACGGTCCGCGAGTGGTGTGGCTGTCGCCGTACGCCCCGCGGTACCGGCCCGAGGACGTGACCAGGTGGCTGGAACGGATGGCGGCATGAGCATCAGCATGATGCCGAACGGTCGCTTCCGAGCGCGGCTCAAGAGCGGCCGGGTCGGCGTCGCCAGCAAGGTCTTCGACACACGCCGCGAGGCCAAGGCATGGCTCGACCGGGAACGAGCAGCCCTGGCCGGCGGTGTCGACCCGCGCGCCGGACGGGAACGGGTTAGGCCCTTGGTGCAGCGGTGGCTGGAGGTCCGGCGGGTCACCGTGGCCGCCAAGACCTACCGCGCCGACCAGGACCTGCCCCGATTGATGCCGACGAGCATGCTCGCCCTGCAGGTGTCGGCGGTTTCCGGTCGGGAGGTCGCCCGCTCCTTCGAGGCGCTGCTCGCCGTGGGCCTCGCCGAGGGGTCGGTCGTCCGCTTCCGCGCCAGCCTGTCGTCCTTCTTCAGCTGGTGCGTGCGCGAGAAGCTCATCCTGGCCAACCCAGTCACTGGAGTGCGCGTCCCGCGGCAGTCGGACGAGACCGACGAGATGGACCCGTTCAGCGAGGCCGAGCTCGAGGAGGTCTTTGCCAATTGGCACGCGACGGCGCCCCGGCTCGCGGACATCCTCCTCGTTCTCGCGTGGACCGGCCTGCGGTGGGCGGAGGCTCGGTCGCTTCGAGTCGCCGACGTCGTCGAGGTCCCGACGCCGGGGCTGTTGGTGCGCCGCTCGCAGCCGGAAGGAGGGGCGGTGAAGTCGACCAAGGGGCGGTCCTCGCGTCGCGTTCCGCTCGCGAACCGGGTGCTCCCCATCGTGCTGGCCATGAGCGTCGGAAAGGCGCCCGGTGACCTGCTGCTCACGACCGACCGCGGGTCGCAGCTGCACCGGTCGGCCGTGCTGCGCACCCTGCAGTGGCCGACCACCGGCCGAGGGCGGCGCATCCACGACCTGCGCCACACCGCGGCGTGCCTCTGGCTGGCCCGTGGCGTCGACCCCGGGACCGTCCAGGCGTGGATGGGACACGAGTCCATCGGCACCACGAACCGCTACCTGCACTTCCTCGGAACCGGCGCCGATCTGGCCGGTCTGGCGAGGCTCAATGTGACCCCGGGGGACACCGGGGGGACACATCGGCGGGAGACCCGCGGATGACAAAGAGAGAACCCCGCCCCCTCCTGCGTGTTTCCGCAGGTGGGACGGGGTTTCTCGGTGGTGGAGCTGAGGGGATTCGAACCCCTGACCTTCTCATTGCGAACGAGACGCGCTACCAACTGCGCCACAGCCCCTTGGTGCGGAAGGAACGATAACACTCGTGGCAATGCCGCACCCAATCGGTCCGGCACCCCGGCCCTGCCTGCCCCGAGTCGTGCCCACGTACGAACGTGAGGGGGACGTCGTGGTGGACACATTGTCATCGTCTCACCCACGTCCGACACCTGCGGGGGTCTGCGGATCTCCTTCCGTGGCAGCCGAACTCGGTGTGGACAACTCCTTGATGGGGGATGGCATTCACGTAGAATCGAACACATGTTCGAGTCTGGTGGCGTTGACGTGGCCGGGGCGGCCGACCGCCTCGGTGGGCTCACGGCAGCCCTGCAGGCCGAGCTCGCGACCCTCGCCGCCGAGGCGCTCGAGGCCACGGCGCTGGATGATGCGGCGCTGGTCGAGGGGCTGGCTGCCCTGGAGGTCGCCAAGGCGGCGTGCGCGGCGGCCCAGGCGCGCCTGACC
>JAEXXY010000048.1 GCA_023451855.1 Actinomycetes bacterium | reverse complement strand
CTGTCGCTCTACCTGATCTGGTTCCGATACGGTACGCATTGAGCCAGGCGGACCCCGCGTCGCCAGCCGGCGCGACGCCGCCCGGCCCGCCGAGCAGCACCTGCAGCACCTTGCGCACCAGGGCCTGGCACCCCACCACCACAGCTTCGGGCCCCCACCCCGTGCCGATGACCGGCGTCATCGCGCGAGCAGCCCAGAACGTACGAAGGAGTAATCCGTGAGCATCGTCGCCGCCGCACCGACGGACTTCGAGGCCCCTGGAGTCAGCGATTTCTGGCAGCCGCTGTGGGGCACCGACGGTCCGTGGGCCGTCACCCGTCCGATGCTGCTCATGGCCGTGTCCGCCGTCATCGTCATCTGGTGGCTCGTCGCCTCGACGCGCAAGAAGGCCCTCGTCCCGGGCCGCGGCCAGATGGCCACGGAGGCCGTCTACGGCCTCGTGCGCAACGGGATCGCCAAGGACCTCATCGGGTCCAAGGAGTTCCTCAAGTTCGTCCCGCTGCTCTTCTCGCTGTTCGTCATCATCCTCGTCAACAACTTCTTCGGCGTCGTCCCGCCGTTCAGCTACCCGACGATGAGCCGCATCGGCTTCCCGATCGCGCTGTCCCTCATCGTCTGGGTCGTCTTCCACGTCGTCGGCATGCGCAAGCACGGCTTCTTCGGGTACTGGAAGTCGCTCGTCCCGGCCGGCCTGCCCAAGGGCATGATCCTGCCGATCTTCATCCTCGAGCTCATCACCGACCTCTTCACCCGCCCGGTCACGCTCGCGCTGCGACTCTTCGGCAACATGTTCGCCGGCCACATCCTCATCGTCCTGTTCATCACGGGCGGCTGGTACATGCTCACCAACGGCGGCATCCTCGTCGTCGCCGGTGGCGTCACCTGGATCTTCGCCGTCGTCATGACCCTGTTCGAGCTCCTCGTGGAGTTCCTGCAGGCCTACGTCTTCACGCTCCTCGCCGCGCTCTACATCGGCGGCGCCCTGGCCGACGAGCACTGAGGTTCCGCTCGCGACCAGCACAGACCAGCACGACCAGCACCACCCGCTCCACCCGTTGCACCACATGCTTCACCCAGCCCCGTTGGTAACCGCCTCCGGGACCGACCAGAAGGAAATGGAATCAACATGACCGGCAACATCGCCATCCTCGGTTACGGCCTCTCCGCCATCGGCCCCGGTATCGGTGTCGGCCTCATCTTCGCCGCGTACATCAACGGCGTCGCCCGCCAGCCCGAGGCCCGCGGCATGCTCCAGCCGATCGCGTTCCTCGGCATGGCCATCACCGAGGCCCTCGCCATCTTCGGTATCGCGCTCGCGTTCGTCTTCAAGCAGTGACGCCCGCCGGGCTCGTCGACGCACCGACCGTTTCTCTCTAGGAGACCCGCATGCATGCAGTGACCATGACCGCCGAGAGCGGTGAGAGCGGCTTCTGGGCCACCGCGGCCCCGATCATCCCGCACCCGCTGGAGTTCTTCTTCGGCCTCGTGGTCTTCGCGGCCCTGTACGTCGTCGTGAAGCGCACGGTCGTGCCGCGCCTCGAGCAGATCTATGCCGAGCGCACCGCGGCCATCGAGGGCGGCATGAACAAGGCCGAGGAGGCCCAGGCCCAGGCCCAGGCCGCGCTCGAGCAGTACCAGGCCCAGCTCGTCGAGGCCCGCGCCGAGGCCGCCCGCATCCGTGAGGACGCCAAGGCCCAGGGCGCGCAGATCATCGCCGAGATGCGCGAGCACGCCGCCAGCGAGGCCGCGCGGATCGTCGAGACGGCGCACAAGCAGATCGAGGCCGAGCGCCAGCAGGCCCTCGTCTCGCTGCGTGGCGACGTGGGCCGCATCTCGACCGAGCTCGCGAGCCGCATCGTCGGTGAGTCGCTCGAGGACGAGACCCGCCAGAAGGGCATCGTCGAGCGCTTCCTCGCCGAGCTCGAGTCGGGCGACGTCGTCCGCGAGAAGGTCGGGGACCGCTGATGCAGGGATCCTCACGCGCAGCAGCGGCCGCCAGCCGCGACGCGTTCACCGGCGTGCTTGCTGCCGGTGCCGACCGCTCGCGGTTGGCCGAGGAGCTCTTCGCGGTCGTCGGCCTCCTCGACGGCAACGCGACCCTGCGTCGCGCCGTCGGCGACCCGTCTCGCGAGGGGGCCGACAAGGCCGCCCTCGTCGAGCGGCTCCTCGCCGGCAAGGTGAGCGCCGAGGCGCTCGTCGTGCTCAAGGCCGTCGCCGCCCAGCGGTGGAGCACCGAGCGCGACCTGTCCGACACCGTCGAGGCCTACGCCGTCGAGGCGGTCATCGCCGAGGCCGAGGCGGCCGACCGCGCCGACCGCGTCGAGGACGAGCTGTTCCGCTTCGAGCGGATCGTCGCCTCCGACGCCGCCCTGCGCACCGCGCTCACCGACGCCTCGGCGCCGGCCGAGCCGCGTGCGGCGCTCGTCGCGAAGCTCCTCGAGGGCAAGGTCGCCCCCGAGACGCTCACCCTGGCCCGGCAGGCCGTCGTGTCGCCCCGTGGGCGGCGCTTCGACCGCACCATCGAGGCCTACCTCGACATCGCGTCCGCCCGGCGTGAGCAGCAGACCGCGACGGTGACGTCCGCGGTCCCGCTCACCGACGGCGAGCGCGAGCGTCTCGCCGCCGGCCTGGCCGCGATCTACGGCGGCAAGGTCCACGTCAACACCGTCGTCGACCCCCGGGTCCTCGGCGGCGCCAAGGTCGAGATCGGTGACGAGGTCATCGACGGGACCATCATCCGCAAGCTCGACGGCGCACGCCGCGCCATGGGCGCCTGAGGCCCCACCACCTGCTGTGAACACCCACCGGCCCGCAACCCCGGGTCGAAACCGAGGAGAAGATCTGACATGACGGAGCTTTCGATCCGTCCGGAGGAGATCCGGGACGCACTGGACTCCTTCGTCCAGTCCTACGAGCCGGGCGCGGCCACCCGCGAAGAGGTCGGCCGCGTCAGCGACGCCGGCGACGGCATCGCCCACGTCGAGGGCCTGCCCTCGGCCATGACGAACGAGCTGCTCCAGTTCGAGGACGGCACGCTGGGCCTCGCGCTCAACCTCGACGTCCACGAGATCGGTGTCGTCGTCCTCGGTGACTTCGCCGGCATCGAGGAGGGCCAGTCGGTCAAGCGCACCGGCGAGGTCCTCTCGGTCCCCGTCGGTGACGACTTCCTCGGCCGCGTCGTCGACCCGCTCGGCAACCCCATCGACGGTCTCGGCGAGATCAAGTCGGAGGAGCGTCGCGCCCTCGAGCTGCAGGCCCCCACGGTCGTCCAGCGCAAGTCGGTCCACGAGCCGCTGCAGACCGGCATCAAGTCGATCGACGCCATGACGCCGATCGGCCGTGGCCAGCGCCAGCTCATCATCGGCGACCGCCAGACGGGCAAGACGACCGTCGCGATCGACACGATCATCAACCAGAAGCGCAACTGGGAGTCCGGCGACCCGGACCAGCAGGTCCGCTGCATCTACGTCGGCATCGGCCAGAAGGGCTCGACCATCGCGTCGGTCCGCGGCACCCTCGAGGAGGCCGGAGCCCTCGAGTACACGACGATCATCGCGGCGCCCGCGTCCGACTCGGCCGGCTTCAAGTACCTCGCCCCCTACACCGGTTCGGCCATCGGCCAGCACTGGATGTACCAGGGCAAGCACGTCCTCATCGTCTTCGACGACCTGTCCAAGCAGGCCGAGGCCTACCGCGCCGTGTCGCTGCTGCTGCGCCGCCCGCCGGGCCGCGAGGCCTACCAGGGTGACGTCTTCTACCTGCACTCGCGGCTCCTCGAGCGCTGCGCGAAGCTGTCCGACGACCTCGGCCACGGCTCGATGACCGGCCTGCCGATCAACGAGACGAAGGCCGGTGACGTCTCGGCGTACATCCCGACCAACGTCATCTCGATCACGGACGGCCAGATCTACCTGCAGGCCGACCTCTTCAACGCCAACGTGCGTCCGGCGATCGACGTGGGCGTCTCGGTGTCCCGCGTCGGTGGCGCTGCGCAGATCAAGGCGATGAAGTCGGTCGCCGGTCGACTCAAGCTCGACCTCGCGCAGTTCCGCGCCATGGAGGCGTTCGCCATGTTCGCCTCCGACCTCGACCCCGCCTCGCGAGCCCAGCTCGCCCGCGGTGCGCGCCTCGTCGAGCTGCTCAAGCAGCCGCAGAGCAACCCGTACCCGGTCGAGGAGCAGGTCGTCTCGGTCTGGGCCGGCACAACGGGTCGTCTGGACGACGTCGCCGTCGAGGACGTCCGCGCCTTCGAGACCGAGCTGCTCGAGACGCTGCGTCGCGACGGCAAGATCCTCCAGACGATCCGCGAGACCCAGAAGCTCGACGACGACACCGAGGCGGCCCTGACCAAGGTCGTCGACGAGGTCAAGTTCACCTTCCGCGGCACCGGTCGTGACGGCCTCGAGGCCGGCCACGAGGAGGCCGAGGAGCTCGACGACGACGCGATCGCCCAGGCGAAGATCGTCAAGAACAAGTGAGTCGCCGTCCCGGTGCCGCTCGGCCTCGCTGAGCGGCACCGGGGCAGCACCACCCCACACTCCTCGACCGACCCTTAGAGACCAAGAGAGGCGGAGCTCATGGGAGCGCAGATGCGGATCTACCGCCAGCGCATCAAGTCCGTCCAGTCCATCAAGAAGATCACCAACGCGATGGAACTGATCGCGGCCGCGCGCGTCGTCAAGGCCCGCCAGAAGGCGGCCGAGGCGATGCCGTACACGACCGCCCTGACGCGCGCCGTGTCCGCCGTGGCCACCAACACCAACGAGGACCACCCGCTGACGACGGACAACCCCGACGCCAAGCGCGCCGGCGTCGTCATCATCACGGCGGACCGCGGTCTTGCCGGTGCCTACTCCGTCGCTGCGATCAAGCGCAGCGCGGAGCTCATCGCGCACCTGCAGGCCGAGGGCAAGGAGGTCTCCTCCTACCTCGTCGGGCGCAAGGCGGTCAGCTACTACAAGTTCCGCCGGCGCGAGTACGCCGCTGAGTGGACCGGCTTCTCCGACGCCCCGACGTTCGAGAACGCCAAGGAGATCGCCGACCGGATCACCGCGGACTTCCTCAAGGACTACGCCGAGGGCGGCCACGACGAGATCCACGTCGTGTTCACCCGGTTCCGCTCGATGGTGCGCCAGGAGCCGCACGTGCTGCGCCTGCTCCCGCTCGAGGTCGTCGACCGTGACGAGGCGGGCCAGGACGACGAGGGCCTGGACCTCTCGGTCAACACGTACGAGGAGGGGCAGATCCCGCCCGAGTACTCCTTCGAGCCGAGCGCGTCCGAGGTCCTGGACCTGCTGCTGCCGAAGTACGTGCGCAACCGCATCTTCACGGCGCTGCTGTCCTCGGCGGCGTCCGAGCTCGCGGCGCGCCAGCGGGCCATGAAGTCGGCGACGGACAACGCGACCGAGCTCATCAAGAAGTACGAGCGCCTCGCCAACCAGGCCCGTCAGGCCGGCATCACCCAAGAGATCAGCGAAATCGTGGGCGGCGCGAACGCCCTCGCGGACGCCAAGAAGTAACCCCGCCCATAGGTAAGGAAGTCAACAACCATGACTGCAACCGTCAGTGACAACGCTGTGGCTGCCGAGGCCGCGGGCGGCGTCGGCCGCATCTCGCGCATCATCGGCCCCGTCGTCGACGTGGAGTTCCCCTCCGACGCGATGCCCGACCAGTACAACCTGCTCACGACCGAGGTGACCCTCGCCGGCGAGACGAAGAACCTCAACCTCGAGGTCGCCCAGCACATCGGCGACAACATGGTCCGCGCCATCTCGCTGCAGCCGACCGACGGCCTCGTCCGCGGCTCGGCCGTCAAGGACTCCGGCGGCCCGATCTCGGTGCCCGTCGGTGACGTGACCCTCGGCAAGGTCTTCAACGCGACCGGCGACTGCCTCAACCTCGAGGAGGGCGAGACCCTCGAGGTCAAGGAGCGCTGGGGCATCCACCGCAAGGCCCCGGCCTTCGACCAGCTCGAGTCCAAGACCTCGATGTTCGAGACGGGCATCAAGGTCATCGACCTGCTGACCCCCTACGTGCAGGGTGGCAAGATCGGCCTCTTCGGTGGTGCCGGTGTCGGCAAGACGGTGCTCATCCAGGAGATGATCGCCCGTGTCGCCCGCGACCACGGTGGTGTGTCGGTGTTCGCCGGTGTCGGCGAGCGCACCCGTGAGGGCAACGACCTCATGGTCGAGATGGAGGAGGCGGGCGTCCTCGGGCAGACCGCACTCGTGTTCGGCCAGATGGACGAGCCGCCGGGCACGCGTCTGCGCGTTGCCCTCTCGGCGCTGACGATGGCGGAGTACTTCCGCGACGTCCAGAACCAGGACGTGCTGCTCTTCATCGACAACATCTTCCGCTTCACGCAGGCCGGTTCGGAGGTCTCGACCCTCCTCGGGCGCATGCCGTCCGCCGTGGGCTACCAGCCCAACCTCGCCGACGAGATGGGCACGCTCCAGGAGCGCATCACCTCGACGCGTGGCCACTCGATCACCTCGATGCAGGCGATCTACGTGCCGGCCGACGACTACACCGACCCGGCCCCGGCCACGACGTTCGCGCACCTCGACGCGACGACCGAGCTCTCGCGTGACATCGCGTCGATGGGTATCTACCCCGCCGTCGACCCGCTGTCGTCGACCTCGCGCATCCTGGACCCGCGCTACATCGCGCAGGACCACTACGACACCGCGGTGCGCATCAAGTCGATCCTCCAGCGCAACAAGGAGCTGCAGGACATCATCGCGATCCTCGGTATCGACGAGCTCTCCGAAGAGGACAAGATCCTCGTCAACCGCGCTCGCCGCATCCAGCGCTTCCTGTCCCAGAACACCTACGTCGCCAAGCAGTTCACCGGCATCGAGGGTTCGACGGTCCCGCTGGCCGACACGATCGAGGCCTTCACGAAGATCGCCGACGGCGAGTACGACCACGTCGCCGAGCAGGCCTTCTTCATGTGCGGTGGCCTCGACGATGTCGAGCGGCAGTGGGCGGAGATTCAGAAGAATCTCTGACTCGCATGCCAGTCTGACCGCATGATTCATGCGACCCGCGGACGGGGAGGTGCCCACTGGGCCCTCCCCGTCCGGCGTTGGGGGCCAGCCGCTTTCGCCGTGGCGCTGGCCGGCGCCGCCATCTGGCGCGCGCGCTACGGCGTCGACTTCTCGGACAGCTCGCACGCCGTCGAGCTGTCGCTCCGGCAGGCGCAGGGCGACCTGCCGTTCCGCGACGAGCTGAACATCCAGGCCCTCGGCGCGTGGCCGGCGGTCCCCTTCGTGTGGCTCTGGACCCACGTGGCGGGCATCGACGGACTCGTTCTCGCCTCACGGATCTTCTACGTCCTGCTCGGGCTCGCCTGCGGCGTGGCCTCGTGGCGGGCCGTGTCGCCGCACGTCGGCCGCGGCACCGCGGCCGCGGCGATCGGTGTCGCCCTCATCCCGGCTGCGTACAACCAGCAGGTCGTCTCCTACAACACGACGCCGTCGATGGCCTACCTGCTCGCGGTCTGCGCGGGAGCGGCGGCCGTCGGTCGACGGTCCCTGCCCTGGGGCGTCGTGGCCGGGGCGTCCGCCGTGCTGGGGGCCATGAGCCACCCCGTCACGGCCCCGGCGGCCGCGGCACTGCTCCTCGTGCTGCTCCTGCTGGCGCGCGGTCGGGGGCTGCTCGGCGTCGGGGTGGGAGCCGCGGTCACCGGCCTCGTCGTCACGGTCCTCGTGCTCGCCGTCTGGGGCGTGACCAACCTCCGCGAGACCCTCGCGTTCACCGACGCATACCAGTCGACGCGCGCGCCGCGGGAGGTGCGCATCGACCGCTGGCTCACCTTCCTCGGAGGCGAGATGAGCCAGCCGTGGGCGGTGGCGGCGTTGGCGCTCAGCGTCATCGCGGTCGTCGTGTGGGCGGTGCCCGCGGTCCGACGCGTCCGCGGCGTCCTCGTCGTGGCGGCGGTCGCCGCCGCCGGGATCCAGGCCGTGCTGCGCGGGTCGTCGGGGTCGACGTTCTCCGTCGCCTCGTGGCTGAGCCCCGTCCTCGCGACGGTGCTGCTCGTCGTGCTGCTGCCCACAGCGCTCGCGTCGGCCGTCGCCCGCCGGGGCATGACGGCACGGATCGTCGCGCTGGGCGGACTCCCGACCCTCGTCGGCATGCCCTTCGTGGCCGGCTTCACCTCGTCGGCGCCGATCTGGGGCGCCACCGGCGCCGTCATCGCGCCGGGGCTCTTCGCCGTCACGGTGGCGACCCTCGCCTGGGTGAGCGAGCGCGGGCGCGTCGTCAAGGCCGCCGTGGCGGTGGTCCTCGTCGCGGGGCTGGCCGTCGTGCACACGGCCACCAGCTTCCGCGACGGCAGTCCCGGGCGGCTCACCGCCTCCGTCGCCGAGGGGGCGTACGCCGGCCTTCGCACGACGCCCGAGCGGCGCGCGACCATCGAGGACAACGAGCTCGCCCTGAGCCTGTGCGCGCGGCCGGACGACGGTGTCCTCGCCTACATCTACCCGTCGGCCTTCCTCCTCGGGAACGTGCGGTTCGCCACCCCGATCACCTGGCTCGACTTCTTCGGCGAGAGCAACACCCACGTGCTCGCCTGGTACCAGCGGACCGGGCGGGTGCCGCAGTGCGTCGTTGCCGCGCGAGCCTTCTGGCCCGGTTACGGTCGGGCTCGCTATCTGCGCGAGCCCGACCCGCTCCGTTCGTGGGTGCAGGCCAACTACCGCGTGGTGACCCAGACCCCCGAGATCGTCGTGCTCGGGCGCCGGACCTGACGAGACGCGGGTCATGCCGGCGCACGGGCATACCGGGGCATGCCACGGGTAGGGGAGGTGTTGACTGGGGTGGACACGCCCGTCATCGCCGACGAGCTCACCACCTCGAGACGGAAGGACCCTTCGTGAGCACGTCCACCCCGCAGGCCCCGCGACACCGCGTCGTCGTCATCGGTTCCGGCTTCGGCGGCCTCTTCGCCACCCAGCGCCTCAAGCGGGCCGACGTCGACGTGACGCTCGTCGCCCGCACGACGCACCACCTGTTCCAGCCGCTGCTCTACCAGGTCGCCACGGGCATCCTGTCCGAAGGCGAGATCGCGCCCTCGACGCGCGAGGTGCTGCGCCGCCAGGACAACGCGCAGGTGCTTCTCGGTGACGTCACGGCGATCGACCTGGGCAACCGCACCGTCACCCACTCGACGGTCGGCCGCGAGACGGTGACCCCCTACGACTCGCTCGTCGTGGCCGCCGGGGCGGGCCAGTCCTGGTTCGGCAACGACGAGTTCGCCCGGCACGCACCGGGCATGAAGTCGATCGACGACGCCCTCGAGCTGAGGGGCCGGATCTTCGGCTCCTTCGAGCTGGCCGAGCTCGCCTCGACGCCGGCCGAGATCGAGCGGCTCATGACCTTCGTCGTCGTCGGCGCCGGGCCCACCGGCGTCGAGATGGCGGGGCAGATCGCCGAGCTGGCACGCCGCACCCTGCGCCGCGACTTCCGCCGCATCGACCCGACGAAGGCGCGGGTCATCCTCCTCGACGCGGCGCCGGCCGTACTCGGCTCGTTCGGCGAGAAGCTCGGCGACCGAGCCGTGAAGCGGCTCACCTCGATGGGGGTGGAGGTGCGCCTCGGAGCCAAGGTCGTCGGGGTCGACGCGACCGGCATCGAGGTCGAGCACCCTGACGGCTCGCGCGAGCGCATCGAGTCGGTGTGCAAGGTCTGGGCTGCCGGCGTCAGCGCGTCGCCGCTCGGCCAGCAGCTCGCCGAGCAGACCGGTGCCCCGCTCGACCGTGCCGGCCGGATCGCCGTCCAGCCCGACCTGACGCTCCCCGGCCACCCCGAGGTGTTCGTCGTGGGCGACATGATGGCCCTGGACCACCTGCCCGGCGTCGCGCAGGTCGCGATCCAGGGCGGCAGGTACGCAGCCGACCAGATCCGCCGCCGCCTCGAGGGCAAGGAGCCCAAGGGTCCGTTCGAGTACTTCGACAAGGGCTCGATGGCCACGATCTCGCGGTTCTCCGCCGTGGCGTCGGTGGGCAAGGCACAGTTCAGCGGGTTCATCGCGTGGCTGCTGTGGCTCGCCGTCCACCTCGTCTACATCATCGGCTTCAAGCACCGGATCACGACGCTGCTGCACTGGGTCGTCAGCTTCCTGGGCCGGGGCCGGTCCGAGCGCACCGTGACCGAGCAGCAGGTGTTCGCCCGGCAGGCCATCCACGACCTCGGCGACCGGTTCCACCCCGAGCTGCCGCGCGTGGCCGAGGACCGGCCGCACGAACCGGCGGACCGGTCGGCCTGAGCCCGACCTCGCCGGCACCCACCTCGCCGGCTCCTCGACGCCACGAGGCCCCGACCGCCGTGCGGTCGGGGCCTCGTCGAGCGCCCAGTGACGCGTCGTCGCGTCGTCGCGCCGTGGGTGAACGGATCAGGCTCGCGTCGTCACGGGACGAGGCGCTCCACGGCCGCGCCGAGGCGGGGGAGCGCCGCCACGACGTGCTCCTTGGCCTTGCCGCGCAGCGTGCCGTAGACCTTCGCCGCGGCGCCGTGCGAGGTGTTCGCGGCCTTGGTGTCGGTGACGGACAGCAGCGCGTCCGCGACGGCGTCGGACTGGCCGGCCAGGTGCGCGCCGAACGGCGCCGCGCCCTTGGTCGCCCAGAAGGGGTCGAGGGCCGAGGCGAACTGGGGCAGGAGCCGGTCGGTGGCGCTCGAGACGAAGTTGCCGCCGAGCTTCTTGGCCGCGGCGTAGCCCGCCTTGACCGCGGCGCCGCCGAAGCCGGACTTGTCGGCCACCTCGGCATCGATGACGTCGGTGAGGGTGTCGACCGCGACGGGTCGGCGGGTCGGGTCGAGGAGGGCGTCGGACACGGCAGTGCTCATGGATCGGACTCCTGTGGAGGGTGGGGGAATCGGTGCGGGCGGCGGGAGCCACCTCGCGTACGGAGCATCCTTGCAGAGGCACTAAACTGCGAGGCACACCCCCACGATCCGGAGGAATTGTGAGTTCGCTCAAGGTTGAGATGGTTGCCGCCGACCGAAAGGTCTGGGAGGGCGAGGCCAAGTTCGTACGCGCCCGGTCCATCTCGGGCGAGCTGGGCATCCTGCCCGGCCACACCCCGCTGCTCGGCATCCTCGTCGAGGGCGAGGTCTCCATCGACTCCCTCGAGGGTGAGCGCAGCACGGTCATGGTCGACGGCGGCTTCCTGTCGGTCGACTCCGATGTCGTCACGATCGTCGCCGAGCACGTCGACGCGTCCTCGCTCCAGACGAACCACTGAGGTCTGCGCGTGCCGTCCGTTCTCGTCTCGACCGAGATCGTGATCGGCACGCTGCTCGCCCTCGCGGTCGTCATCCTCACGACGACCTACCTGCGCCGGCGCTACATCGCGCGCGGCCTGCAGCTGACGCTCTGTGGCCTGCGCCAGCCGGGCACCGCCCGCTGGCGCCTCGGTCTCCTCCGGTTCGGTGACAACGCCCTCGAGTGGTTCACGCTCGGGGGCGTCTCGGTGCGCCCGAAGCATCGCTGGGCACGCGAACGGCTGCGGATCGAGGCCCCGGTGCCGCTGACCGGCACCGAGTCGATCCCGCTGCTGCCCGACGCGAGCATGGTGCCGTGCACCGACGGCGACGCCGGCTTCGAGCTGGCCCTGCAGGGCCCCGCCTACACGGCGCTGCGGTCCTGGCAGGAGGCCGCGCCCCCGGGCTACAACGTCAACGTCGCCTGACGCCCCTGCGCCTGACGCGTCAGGCCTTGGCGCGTCGTTGCGGCTTCTCGACGCGCCCGCCGCCGGGCTGCCACAGGATGTCGCCGCCGATGGGCTTGTTGGCCACGCGCGCGAGGATGAAGAGCAGGTCGGACAGCCGGTTGAGGTACTTCGCGGTGAGGACGTTGACACCGCCGAGACCCCGCGCGTTGCCCTCACCAGCGGGCTCGACGCCGTGCGCCTCGACGGCGGCCCAGGCGGACCGTTCGGCCCGACGCGTCACGGTCGTCGCGAGGTGCAGGTACGCCGAGCCGGGGGTGCCGCCGGGCAGGATGAAGGAGCGCAGCTTCTCGACCTGGCCGAGGTAGTGGTCGCAGTCGGCCTCGAGGTCGTCGATCCACGGCTGCTCGACGCGCAGCGGCGGGTACTCGTACAACGCGCGCAGCGGCGTCGAGAGGTCGGCCCCGACGTCGAACAGCTCGTTCTGGACGCGGCGCAGGGTGGCGACGACCTCCTCGGGCAGCTCGCCGCAGGCGACGGCGATGCCGATGGCGGCGTTGGCCTCGTTGGCGTCGGCGTACGCGTGCAGGCGCGGGTCGTTCTTGCTCGTCCGCGAGAAGTCGCCGAGGCTCGTCGTGCCGTCGTCGCCCGTCCGGGTGTAGATCCGCGTCAGGTTGACCATGGGGTCACTCTCTCACCCGGGCAGGGGCGGCCGGGTGAGCGGGTGACCCGGATAGGGTTCGGTGGGTGAGAGAGCGATTCCGTGTCGTCGGTGGGGCCCGTCTGGTGGGCGACGTCACCGTCGTGGGCGCCAAGAACAGCGCCCTCAAGCTCATGGCCGTGGCGCTGCTCGCCGAGGGGCGCACGACGCTGACGAACGTGCCGGCCATCGCCGACGTGACGATCATGGCCGAGCTGCTCCGGCGCCTCGGCGTCGACGTCGACTACGTGCCCGAGGAGAACCGGGTCGTCCTCGACGTCCCCGCCACGATCGGCCACCGCGCGGACTACGAGCTCGTCCGGGCACTGCGTGCCTCGATCTCGGTGCTCGGCCCGCTCGTGGCCCGCACGGGCCAGGCCGATGTCGCAGTGCCGGGCGGCGACGCCATCGGCTCGCGCGGGCTCGACCTGCACGCCGCGGCGCTGGAGGCCCTGGGGGCCCGGGTGCACGTGACGCACGGCTACCTCGTCGCGGAGGCCCCGGACGGGCTGCGCGGCGCCGAGATCCGCCTCGACTTCCCGAGCGTCGGCGCCACCGAGAACGCCCTGACGGCCTCGGTCCTGGCCCGCGGGACGACGACGATCGACAACGTGGCCAAGGAGCCCGAGATCGTCGACATCGCGACCATGCTCGCCTCGATGGGAGCCCGGATCGAGGGGGCGGGCACCTCACGGATCGTCGTGCACGGCGTCGAGGCGCTGTCGCCGACCAAGCACGCGGTCGTGCCCGACCGCATCGCCGCGGGTACCTGGGCCTTCGCTGCCGCGACGACCCGCGGCGACGTCCAGGTCGTCGGGGGAGTGGCCGACCACCTCAGGGTGCCGCTCGGGATGCTCGCCGACGCCGGGTGCACCGTCGAGTCGACGGACCGGGGTTTCCGCGTCGCGGTGCGCGACGGCAGGCCGCGCTCGTTCGACGTCGCGACGCTGCCCTACCCGGGCTTCCCGACCGACCTGCAGCCGTTCGCGCTGGCCTACAACGTCGTCGCGGACGGCTCGGCGATGGTCACCGAGAACCTCTTCGAGGCCCGCTTCCGCACCGTCCAGGAGCTGGCGCGGCTCGGGGCCGAGGCCCAGATCGACGGGCACCACGTCATGACGCACGGGGTGCCGCTGCTGTCGGGCGCCCCGGTCGAGAGCAGCGACATCCGCTCCGGCGCCGCGCTGGTCATCGCGGGTCTCGTCGCCGAGGGCGACACCCTCGTCAGCGGCGTCCACCACATCGACCGCGGCTACCCGCGGTTCGAGGTGGCACTGCGCGCGCTCGGTGCCGACGTCACCCGCGAGCCGGACGACGCCCCCGACTTCGAGTGACCCCGCCCGCACGGTTCGCCGGGACTGCCCCGGTTCGTCCGTCGGGAGGCATCTGGTGGCTCCACCATCTGCACGCGGGGCACGTATTTTCTTGACTGGATCTTGACTCCTCAAGGCAACGTTTCCGGTACACGGCGCGTCATCATGGTGACGGCAGCCGCGTTGAGAGGGGTCCACGATGGCGCTGAAAACCCACCGCAGGGGACCGGTCCGAGTCGTTGACGGACCGGATGGGCACGACGTCATCATCGAGGGTCGCCTCGACATGCACACGGTGCCGGACATCCGCGACGCGATCCACGCGATCATCCCCCAGGGGCGCGGCGACATCCGCCTGCACCTGGCCGACGCCGAGATCGGTGACGCCACCGGGCTCGGGGTCCTCGTGCACCTGCACCGCCGCGCCACGCGCGCCGAACGCCGGCTGCTGCTCGTCGACCCGACCGACCGCACGACGCGTCTGGTCCGGGGCTGCCGCCTCGACCGCATCCTCGCGACGCGGACCGCCGCGACTGTGGCGCCTCTCACCGCCTGAGCGACTCCCCGGCGCGAGGGCCCGCCGCTACCGTCGAGCCATGTCCTCGACGGAGAGTGCCCCGCCCGCACCGGCCCGGCCGCAGCGCGACCGACCGTGGGTCATGCGGACCTACGCCGGCCACTCGAGCGCCGCCGCGAGCAACGCCCTGTACCGGCGCAACCTCGACAAGGGCCAGACGGGTCTGTCCGTCGCGTTCGACCTGCCCACGCAGACCGGCTACGACCCCGACCACCCGCTCGCCCGCGGTGAGGTCGGCAAGGTGGGCGTGCCGGTCAGCCACATCGGCGACATGGCCGCGCTCTTCGAGGGCATCCCGCTGCGCGAGATGAACACGTCGATGACGATCAACGCCACGGCGATGTGGCTGCTCGCGCTCTACCAGGTCGCCGCCGAGCGCCAGGCCGACGCCGCGGGCGAGGACGCCGCGGAGTGGGTCCACGCGCTCGCCGGCACGACCCAGAACGACATCATCAAGGAGTACCTGTCGCGGGGCACGTACGTGTTCCCGCCTGGTCCGTCGCTGCGGCTCATCACGGACCTCGTCGCCTACACGGTGCGCGAGATCCCGAAGTGGAACCCCATCAACATCTGCAGCTACCACCTGCAGGAGGCCGGGGCGACGCCGGTGCAGGAGATCGCCTTCGCGATGTCCACCGCCGTCGCAGTGCTCGACGCGGTGCGCGACTCGGGTCAGGTTCCGGCAGAAGAGTTCTCGGCGGTTGTTGCACGAATCTCATTCTTCGTCAACGCCGGTGTGCGGTTCGTCGAGGAGATGTGCAAGATGCGTGCCTTCGTCGAGCTCTGGGACGAGCTGACCCGCGAACGGTACGGCGTCACCGACGACAAGGCCCGACGCTTCCGCTACGGCGTGCAGGTCAACAGCCTCGGCCTGACCGAGGTGCAGCCCGAGAACAACGTGCAGCGGATCGTCCTCGAGATGCTCGCGGTGACGTTGAGCAAGGACGCCCGCGCCCGCGCCATCCAGCTGCCGGCGTGGAACGAGGCGCTCGGCCTGCCGCGGCCGTGGGACCAGCAGTGGAGCCTGCGGATGCAGCAGGTGCTCGCGTTCGAGTCCGACCTGCTCGAGTACGACGACCTGTTCGCCGGGTCGGTCGTCGTCGAGCAGAAGGTCGCCGAGCTCGTCGCGGGGGCGAAGGCCGAGATGGCGCGCATCGAGGAGATGGGCGGGGCCGTCGCGGCCGTCGAGTCCGGCTACATGAAGTCCGCCCTCGTCGCCTCGCACGCCGAGCGTCGTCGGCGCATCGAGGCCGGCGACGAGGTCATCGTCGGGCTCAACCGGTTCGAGACCACCGAGCCCAACCCGCTGACCGCCGACCTCGGCACCGCGATCCAGACCGTCGACGCGTCGGTCGAGCAGGCCGCCGCGGAGGCGGTGCGGGCCTGGCGTGACACGAGGGACGCCGACGCGTCCGACAAGGCCCGGGCGGCGTCGGCGCTGGAGCGCCTGCGAGCCGACGCGGCGTCGGGCACCAACCTCATGGCGGCCACCCTCGAGTGCGCCCGCGCGGGCGTCACGACGGGGGAGTGGGCCGGGGCGCTGCGCGAGGAGTTCGGCGAGTACCGCGCTCCCACAGGAGTCTCCGGGTCGGTCGGCGTCGGTGGCTCGGAGCCGGGCGACGACCTGTCCCGCGTCCGCGGGCTCGTGGCTCGCACCGGCGAGGAGCTCGGCGAGAAGCTGCGCGTCCTCGTCGGCAAGCCCGGCCTCGACGGCCACAGCAACGGAGCCGAGCAGGTGGCGGTGCGGGCCCGTGACGCCGGGTTCGAGGTCGTCTACCAGGGCATCCGCCTGACGCCCGACCAGATCGTCGCGGCCGCGGTGGCCGAGGACGTGCACCTCGTCGGGCTCTCGATCCTCTCCGGCTCGCACATGGAGCTCGTGCCCGAGGTGCTGCGCGGCCTGCGCGAGGCCGGCGCGGCCGACGTGCCGGTCGTCGTCGGGGGCATCATCCCGGAGTCCGACGCCGCGGCGCTGCGCGAGGCCGGGGTGGCGATGGTCTTCACACCCAAGGACTTCGGGCTCAACGAGATCATGGGCGAGATGGTCGGCGTCATCCGGCAGGCACGTGGTCTCGCGCCGCTCGAGACCGCACGGGCCTGACTGGCGTAGCGTCGAGCCATGAGCGACCTGCAGTGCGCCGCGCGGATCGTCGTCGTCAACCCGCCCGGGCTGGCCGACGTCGCCTGGCTCGCCTCGGCGATCCACCTCGAGAAGGTCCAGGCCGTCTACGCGGCCGACGACGTGCCCGACACCGGCCCGGTCGAGTCCCTCGCCGATGACCTCGGGGTGCCCTCGCACCTCGGCCACGGTGACCTCTCCGACGGCTCGGAGGGGTTTGGGCAGATCGTCGACCAGCACCGCGGCGAGACGGTCGTCGTCGTGCGCGGCGGCTCGGACGCGGAGCCGGTGCTGCTGCTCGTCGACGCCGACGGGGTGTCACGCCGGCCCCTCGAGGGCTTGGCCTGATGCCGCTCTCGGGCACGGCTGACGCCGTCGTCGCCGAGCTCGAGCAGGAGCGCACCGAGGAGGACCTCGCCAAGGTCCGCAAGCGGCTCGCCGAGGGCGAGGAGGCCATCGGCGTGCGCATGGGCACGCTCTTCGCGATCGCCCGGCGCCACACGAGCCTGCCGCTGCCGGAGGTCGAGCGCCTGCTCGCGCTGCCGGCCTACGAGCCGCGGCTCGCGGCCCTCTGCGTCCTCGACTTCAAGGCGCGCCGACGCCGCACCGGCGCCTACGAGCGCGGCACCCTCGCCCGCACCTACCTCGGCCACCACCACCGGATCACGACGTGGGACATGGTCGACCGGGCGGCACCGAGGGTCGTCGGGCTGTGGCTCGTCGGGCGCGACAAGCAGATCCTGCGCGACCTTGCCGGATCGCCTGATCCGCTCCGCCGCCGTACCGCGATGACTGCCCCGCTCGGCTTCCTCGACACCCCGGACGTCGAGGCCGGCTACGAGATCGCCGAGTCGCTGGTCGGCGACCGGAACCCGCTGGTGCACAAGCCGGTCGGCATCTTCCTCAAGCACGCCGGCGCTCGCGACCAGGAGCGCCTCGTGGCCTTCCTCGACGAGCACGTCGCGTCGATGCCGCGCCCCGCCGTGCGCCTCGCCGTCGAGAAGCTCCCACCGCAGCTGCGCTCCCGCTACGTCTGACGGGCGGGTGGACCGGCGCCCGGGCGTCTCAGAAGAGGCGGGACTCGGCGTCGTCGATGCCCTTGAGCGCGTCGTAGTCGAGCACGACGCAGCGGATGCCGCGGTCCTCGGCGAGGGTGCGGGCCTGCGGCTTGATCTGCTGGGCGGCGAAGACGCCGGTGACCGGTGCGAGGTGTGGGTCGCGGTTCATCAGCTCGAGGTAGCGGGTCAGCTGCTCGACGCCGTCGATCTCGCCCCGGCGCTTGATCTCGACGGCGACGCTCGTGCCGAGGGCGTCCTTGGCGAGGATGTCGACGGGGCCGATGGCGGTCATGTACTCGCGCCGCACGAGCGAGTAGCCGTGGCCGAGGGTGTGGATGTGCTCTGCGAGCAGCTTCTGCAGGTGCGCCTCTACGCCGTCCTTGACCAGGCCCGGGTCGACGCCGAGCTCGTGGGCACTGTCGTGCAGCACCTCGTGGATGAGCACGGTGAGGCGGTCCTCGGACTTCGCGTGCTGCACCCGCCACACGGCGACGACGCCGTCGCCGGCCTGGGTCTCGTCGGGCTCGACCTCGGCCATGGTGCACGGCGGCGACATCCAGTTGAGCGGCTTGTACGAGCCGCCGTCGCTGTGCACGAGCACGGAGCCGTCGGCCTTGACGACGAGCAACCGGGTCGCGAGCGGCAGGTGGGCGGTCAGACGGCCGTCGTAGTCGACGCTGCAGCGGGCAATGACGAGGCGCACCGGGTCACCCTAGAGCAGGGCGGCCCGGGCCCGTACCACGCGGGCGGCGTCACCGGGTGGGGCCTGGTGGGCGCCGTCACGTTCGTGGGACCACGTGGGCAGCGTCACCCCCGGCGCGGGTGTGGGCGGGCGGACGGCTCTGCGAGACTGCCACCCATGGCTCGTGAGTTCACCAAGGTTGGTGTCATCGGACTCGGCACGATGGGTGCCGGCATCGTCGAGGTCTTCGCCCGCAACGGCATCGACGTCGTCGCGGTCGAGGTCACCGACGAGGCGGTCGAGAAGGGCCGCGGCGTCCTGCAGCACTCGACCGACCGCGCCGTCTCCCGCGGCAAGCTGACCGAGGACGAGCAGGCGGCCCTCACGGCCCGGGTCCAGTTCACCTCCGACATGGCCGACCTCAAGGAGTGCCAGCTCGTCGTCGAGGCCGTGCCCGAGAAGCTCGAGCTGAAGAAGGAGATCTTCTCCCGCCTCGACGCGATCGTCGCCGACGACGCGATCCTCGCCACGAACACCAGCTCGCTGCCCGTCACCGAGATCGCCGTCGCGACGATCAACCCCAAGCGCGTCGTAGGCATGCACTTCTTCAACCCTGCCCCGGTGCTCCAGTTCGTCGAGGTCATCAAGACCGTCATCACGAGCGACGAGATCTTCGCCGACGTCAAGGCCCTGGCCGAGCGCCTGGGCAAGAAGCCGGTCATCGTCGGCGACAAGGCCGGCTTCATCGCCAACGCGCTGCTCTTCGGCTACCTCAACCACGCCGTCTCGATGTACGAGAGCCGCTACGCGACGCGTGAGGACATCGACGCCGCGATGAAGCTCGGCTGCGGCTACCCGATGGGGCCGCTCGCCCTCATGGACCTCATCGGCCTCGACACCGCCTACGAGATCCTCGACACGATGTACAAGCAGGGCCGCGACCGCCTCCACGCGCCGAGCCCGGTCATCAAGCAGATGGTCACGGCCGGCCTCAAGGGCCGCAAGAGCGGTCGCGGCTTCTACACCTACGCCGAGGCCGGCAGCTCACAGGTCGTCGACGACGCCCAGACGCCGGCGCCCTCCGAGGCGTCCGGTGCCCCGACGCGTCCGGTGCACGCCGTCGGCGTCGTCGGCTCGGGCACCATGGCCACCGGCATGGTCGAGGTCTTCGCCAAGGCCGGCCTCGACGTCACCTACGTCGCGCGGTCCGAGGGCAAGGTCGACGCGGTCCGCGCGGCCATCGAGCGCAGCCTCGAGAAGGGCGTCCAGCGCGGCAAGCTGACCGAGGACGAGCGCGACGCCGCCCTGGGCCGCATCACCGGCTCGACGCGTCTCGAGGACCTCGCCCAGGCCGACCTCGTCGTCGAGGCCGTCGTCGAGGACCTCACCGTCAAGCGCGCCCTGTTCGAGAACCTCGACGAGATCTGCCGTCCCGGCGCGATCCTCGCCACGACGACGAGCTCGCTGCCCGTCGTCGAGTGCGCGGCGGCGACGACGCGACCGCAGGACGTCATCGGCATGCACTTCTTCAACCCCGCGCAGGTGATGAGGCTCGTCGAGGTCGTGCACACCGTGTCGACGGCCGACGACGTCGTCGCGACGGTCCAGCAGCTGTGCCGCACCATCGGCAAGCACCCGGTGACGTGCGGCGACCGCGCCGGCTTCATCGTCAACGCGCTGCTGTTCCCGTACCTCAACGACGCCGTGAAGATGCTCGAGGCCAACTACTCGACGGCCGACGACATCGACACCGCCATGAAGACGGGCTGCGGTCTGCCGATGGGCCCGTTCGAGCTGCTCGACGTCGTCGGCCTCGACGTGTCCCTCGCCATCGAGCGCGAGCTCTACCTCGAGTTCCGCGAGCGCGGCTACGCCCCGGCGCCGCTGCTCGAGCACCTCGTCACCGCCGGCTACCTCGGGCGCAAGACGGGCCGCGGCTTCCGCACCTACGCCTGACACCTACGCTGGGTCCATGCCCTCGCGCCGTCGTCCCAGCAAGCACGCGCGCGAGCACGTGCCGCTCGACGTGACCCGGATCCAGGGCGGGTCCACGCGCGAGGAGTCCTACGCCGGCGGGCGCTGGACGGTGCGGTCGGTGAGCGGGGCGTCGGCGACGCGTCCGTACCTGTGCCCGGGCTGCCAGCAGGACATCCCCCCAGGCGTGCCGCACGTCGTCGTGTGGCCGGCCGACGGCGTCGGTGGGGTCGACGACCGACGCCACTGGCACACCGGCTGTTGGCAGCGTCGGGACGCTCGGCCGCCCGGCAACGCCTACCGCTGAGGCCGTGCGGCGAGGACCTGTTCGCGCAGGATGTCGGCGTGGCCGCAGTGCTGGGCGAGCTCGCGCAGCACGTGCAGATGGACCCAGCGCAGCGGCAGCGGTCCGAGCCGGTGGCCGCGCACGAGGTCGTCGAGGCCCAGCGACGCCGTGGCGCGTCGGGAGGCCTCGCACGCCTCGGCATGCGCCCGCGACACCGACGCGACGGTGTCGGCGTCGGTGAGGACGAACGACTCGCGGGAGTCCTCCGGGATGCCGATCTCTGAGCGGGTGCGGCCGCTCACCGCATGGTCGAACCACACCTTCTCGACGTAGGTCGCGTGCTTGACGAGGCCGAGCAGGGTCGTGGCCGAGGGCACGAGCGAGCGCCGCGCCTCCTCCTCGCTCAGGCCGTCGAGGGACGCGCGGAGCGCCGCGCGGTGCTCGTCGAGGAACGCCTCCACCTGTGCCCGGGCCGGCTCGTCGATGACCTCCCGGGTGTAGGTCGCAGGGAGCGTCTGGGGCCATCCCGGCGGGGTTGGTGGAGGCGTCGGTGCGGGGGTCGGTGTGGGTGGGACGCTCATGAACCGACCCTGCCACGACGGCGGGGTCCGCGCCGCGGGTACGACGAGGCCGGCGCCCACCGGTTGCGTGGGCGCCGGCCGAGACCGTCGTGCAGCCGGGGCTACTGGTTGCGGAAGCGGTTGATGGCGGCCTCGAAGCCGGCGCGCTTGTCCGGGTTCGTGATGCCGAGGCCGGCCTCGGGCGCGAGGGTCAGGACGCCGACCTTGCCCTGGTGGGCGTTCTGGTGCACGTCGAGCGCCGCCTGGCCGACCTCCTCGAGCGCGTACGTCTTCGACAGCGTCGGGTGGATGAGACCGCGGTTGACCAGCTCGTTGGCCTCCCATGCCTCGCGGTAGTTGGCGAAGTGCGAGGAGACGATGCGCTTGAGGTTCATCCAGAGGTAGCGGTTGTCGTACTCGTGCATGTAGCCCGACGTCGAGGCGCACGTGACGATGGTGCCGCCCTTGCGCGCGACGTAGACGCTGGCGCCGAAGGTCTCGCGGCCCGGGTGTTCGAAGACGATGTCGACGTCGTAGCCGCCGGTCAGCTCACGGATCTTCTTGCCGAGGCGCTGCCACTCCTTGGGGTTCTGCGCGGTGCCGTCCTCGTTCCAGAACCGGTAGTCCTCGGCGTTGCGGTCGATGATGAGCTCGGCGCCCATGTCGCGGCAGATCTGCGCCTTCTCGGGTGAGGACACGACGCAGATCGGCGTCGCGCCGCCGGCGAGCGCCATCTGCGTGGCGTAGGAGCCGAGGCCGCCCGACGCTCCCCAGATGAGCACGCGGTCGCCGAGCTTCATCGCGGCGCCGTGCTTGGAGATGAGCTGGCGGTAGGCCGTGCTGTTGACGAGGCCGGGGGAGGCGGCCTCCTCCCACGACAGGTGGTCCGGCTTCGGCATGAGCTGGTTGGCCTTGACGATGGCGAGCTCGGCCAGGCCGCCGAAGTTCGTCTCGAAGCCCCAGATGCGCTGCTGCGGGTCCATCATCGTGTCGTCGTGGCCCTCGGCGTCCTCGAGCTCGACGGAGAGGCAGTGCGCGACGACCTCGGTGCCCGGCTTCCACTTGGTGACGCCCGGCCCGACGCGGAGGATGACGCCGGCGAGGTCGGAGCCGACGACGTGGTAGGGCAGGTCGTGCCGCTTGGCGTACTCCGACGTGCGCCCGTAGCGCTCGAGGAACCCGAACGTCGAGACCGGCTCGAAGATCGAGGTCCACACGGTGTTGTAGTTGATGGCGCTGGCCATGACCGCGACCAGGGCCTCACCCGGGGCCAGCTCGGGCACGGGTACCTCGTCGATGTGCAGGGACTTGCGAGGGTCCTTGTCGCGGGTCGCGATCCCGTCGAACATGTCGACCTCGTCCTTGTGGACGGTGGCCCCGCGGTAGGTCTGCGGGATCTCGAGGGCCGCGTAGGTCTCCTGGGTGCGGTCGCCGGAGAGGATGGCGTCGCGGATGGCCTGCATGTCAAAGGTCCTTACGTCGCAGCGTCATTGGTCAGCGTGGGTGGCACACGCCCGCTCGCCGGGGGCGGCAGGTGACTCGACGGTAGTGAGGGCCCGGGAGGACGGCGTCCGATCTGAGACGCCCACCACAGGTGACGTGGGTCACGAGCGCTCGGCCCCCTCAGGTGCGCCCGAGCAGGGTCGAGACGGTGACGAGCTCGTAGCCGTCAGCGCGCAGCCTTTCGATGATCCGTGGGAGGCGGTCGATGGTCGTCAGCCGGTCGCTCGAGCCGGTGTCGTGGGCCAGCACGATGCTGCCGGCGTGCACCTGCGAGGCGAGGTCATCGACGACGCCGTCGGGGTGGCTCGCGACGACGTCCTCGCGGGCCTGGGCCGACCACATCACGGTCGTCAGGCCCAGCTCGGCGGCGGCGAGCACCGCCGCCCCACCCACGTGCCCGTACGGCGGCCGGAACAGCGTCGGCGTGGTGCCCCACGCCTTCTCGATCTCGGCCGTCGTGCGGCTGATCTCGTCGCGGCAGCGGTCGTACGCGAACCTAGCGAGGTCGGGGTGGTCCCAGGTGTGGTTGGCCAG
>JAEXXY010000100.1 GCA_023451855.1 Actinomycetes bacterium | reverse complement strand
CACCATGGCACCGAGGACGTCGGTCATGAGGCCGCCGCCGCGCGCCTGCTCGACCAGTCCGTAGCCGACCTCGACGACGCCGTCGTCGGGCGGGCCGAAGCAGCCGATGGTGCCGACGGCGACGCCGTCGGAGCGGCGCACGATGTGGCGGGGCGACCACGGGTCGGGGTCCTGCATCGTGCCGATGGCATCGAGGTCGTCCTGGCGCGGATAGCCCGGCGCCCACCTCGGACGCTGCTCGCCGCGCCGCATCGCGTCGGCCTCCTCGCGGGTGACCGGCACGAGCCGCGCGTACCGCGTCTCGATCGGCCCGGGACCGATCGGCGTGGCGGCCGCACCCGTGGGCACCCAGTACCGGCGGTGGCCGTCGACGATCTGCTCGAGGTACCCGCCGCACGCCTCGACGGTGCGTGCGGACGCGACGTTGTCGTCGTCGCACGTGACGAGGACAGGGTCGTTGCCGTGGGCGGCGGCCACCGACAGCGCGAGGCGCAGGGCAGTGGTGGCGATGCCGCGCCGCCGGGCGAAGGGCGCGACGGCGTAGCCGATGTGGCCGCCCTCGACGAGGAGCGCCGGGTTGAGGTCGCGACGGATCGCGATGGTGCCCACGACGCGTCCGTCCTCGACGACCCAGCGGTACGCCGAGGCGACGCGTCCCTCGGGCAGCTCGACGTCGGTGCGCTCCTGCCGACCGAGCCAGTCGACCCACTCGGCGAACGCGTCGGGATCGGCGAGCTGCTCGCGGTCGGCGTGCCGGTAGCCCGAGCCGTGGACGATCTCGCCGTCGAAGGCGTCGACGAGCTCCCACCACGAGGAGGACAGGTCGGCGGTGGGGCGGACGAGCTCGATCACGGCACGACCCTAGGCAGGGGTCGTCGGCAGGGCCACCGAGTTTGTCCGGGCGCGCCTGAGAGGATGGCGCCCATGACGCGCCACGCCCGGACCGAACGGCTCCAGCTCTGCGACACGCTCGACCGCCTCGGCCCCGACGCTCCGACGCTGTGCCAGGGCTGGGCGACCCGCGACCTCGCGGCGCACCTCGTCGTCCGCGAGCACCGCCCCGACCTGCAGGCCGGCGCCTACGTCCCCTTCCTCGCCGACCGCCTCGAGCGCGAGCAGCGCGCCATCGCCGCCGGCGACTACCCCGACCTCGTGGCACGCGTCCGGGCCGGCGCCCCGGTCTGGAACCCGATGCACCTCGCCGCGGTCGACGAGCTGACGAACACCGTCGAGTACGTCGTGCACCACGAGGACGTCCGTCGGGCGCAGCCCGACTGGACGCCGCGCGAGCTGACCCCCGACCTCGAGGCGGCCCTGTGGGCGGCCCTGCGCCGCACCGCCCGCCTCATGTTCCGCAAGGCGCCGACCGGCATCGTCCTCGTGGCCCCGGGCCGCGGCCGGTACGCGGCGAAGCTGCCCGACACCCACGGCACCGTCGTGCTGCGCGGCGCGCCCCTCGAGCTCGTCCTCTTCGCCTACGGCCGCCAGGACGTCGCCCGCGTGGAGGCTTCCGGCGACGCCGACGACATCGCGGCCCTGCAGGGCGCCCACCTCGGCATCTCCTGACGCTCGGGACGGGTGGAGAAACTGCCCTCTCGACCGGAGAACACGTCGAGTGGGCACTTCCTCACGACGGGACGGCGCCCCCTCGACGCGGGATCAGGCGGAGCGGGTGCTGCAGTCAGCGGACGGTGACGCCCGCCTCGCGCAGGGCGTCCTTGACCTGGCCGACGGTCAGCTCGCCGAAGTGGAAGACGCTCGCGGCGAGCACCGCGTCGGCCCCGGCCTGCACGGCGGGCGCGAAGTGCTCGAGGCGGCCGGCTCCCCCGCTCGCGATGACGGGCACCGACACGGCGGCCCGGACGCGACGGATGAGCTCGAGGTCGAAGCCGTCCTTCGTGCCGTCGGCGTCCATCGAGTTGAGCAGGATCTCGCCGGCCCCGAGCTCGGCCGCCCGCGCGCACCACTCGACGGCGTCGAGGTCGACGGGCGTGCGACCCCCGTGCGTCGTCATGACGAAGTCGTCGGTGGGCCGGCCGTCGTCGCCGAGGCGGCGCCGCACGTCGGCCGACAGGACGAGCACCTGCGCGCCGAACCGGCTGGCGATCTCGGCGATCAGCTCGGGGCGCGCGATCGCCGCCGTGTTCACCCCGACCTTGTCGGCGCCGGCCCGCAGCAGGCGGTCGACGTCGTCGACGGTGCGCACACCCCCGCCGACGGTCAACGGGATGAAGACCTGCTCGGCGGTGCGGCGCACGACGTCGTAGGTCGTCTCGCGGTTGCCGCTGCTCGCCGTGACGTCGAGGAAGGTCAGCTCGTCGACGCCCTGCGCGTCGTAGGCCTTCGCGAGCTCGACGGGGTCGCCGGCGTCGCGGAGGTTCTCGAAGTTGACGCCCTTGACCACGCGTCCGGCGTCGACGTCGAGACAGGCGATGACGCGGGTGGCGACGGGCATGGCCCAAGGCTAGGACAGCCCCGTCAGGGCGACGGCGGTCGGTCTCGTGCGCGGTCGGTATCGTCGCCGGCATGTGGGACGACGTCACGGCCGCGGCGCTGCCCGAGCACGTCGCCGCCGTGGTCGACCGCACGCTCGCCGCCAGGCCCCGCTGCGGCGACGTCGTCGTCGTGGCCGTCGACGGGCCGAGCGGGTCGGGCAAGACGACCCTCGCCCTCGGCGTCCGGGCCGCCCTCGCCGAACGGACCGGCGGCGACGTCGGCCTCGTGCACATGGACGAGATCTACCCGGGCTGGGACGGCCTCGCGGCTGCGCCCGGCCTGCTCGCCGACCAGGTGCTCGCGCCGCTGTCGCGGGGCGAGGCCGCTGCGCACCGGCTGTGGAGCTGGGTCCGCGACGGGTGGGTCGGCACCCGCGTCGTGGCGCCCGGTCCGCTGCTCGTCGTCGAGGGGTGCGGCAGCAGCGTCGGCGCGGCCCGGGCCTACGTCGCCGTGTCGGTGTTCGTCGAGGCCGACCGCGACCTGCGCCGCCGCCGTGGCCTGGCGCGTGACGGCGCGGCCTACGAGCCGCACTGGGACCGCTGGGCAGCCCAGGAGGCCGAGCTGTTCGAGGGCGACCGCACCAGGGGGCGCGCAGACCTTGTCATCGACACATCTAGTCTCTGAGGCATGCACCAGTCCCCCACGGCGGCCGCCGCCCCCGGCACGAACGGATGACTCCCCGCTCCACCCGTGCCATTCGTCCCCTGCCGCCCGTGTGGGTCATGGCCGTCGCCCTCGTGGCCGTCGCCGCCAACCTGCGCATCGCCATCACGAGCGTCCCGCCGCTGCTCGACAGCATCTCGGCCGACCTGCACCTGTCGCACGCCGCCGCCGGCGCCCTGACGACGCTGCCGGTGCTCTGCATGGGCCTGTTCGCCCCGGTGGCCAGTCGCCTGGCCCACCGCCTCGGCGCCGTGGCCGCGGTGCTCGCGGCGACCGTCAGCATCCTCGCCGGCACCGCGAGCCGCTTCGCCGGCGGGAACGGCCTCGTCCTCTACGCCGGCACGTTCCTCGCCGGCGTGGGCATCGCCGTGGCGGGCACGCTGCTGCCGCGGCTGGTCAAGACGTTCTTCCCGCCGCGTCGGGTCGGGCTCGTCACCGGGCTCTACATGCTCGCGATGATGGGCGGGGCAGCGCTCAGCTCGGCCCTGTCGGTCCCCCTGTCCGAGCGGTTCGGCTCGTGGCAGGCCTCGCTCGGCTCGTGGTCGGTCGTCGCCCTCGTCGGCATCCTCGCGTGGGCCCCGTTCACCCGACGCGCCAACCCGCACCACACGACCGGCGAGGAGGGCGCCGGGCGCCTTCCCTGGCGCAGCCGCACCGCGTGGCTCGTCGCGTTCTACCTCGCGCTGCAGTCGTGGTGCTTCTACTCCGCCGTCACCTGGCTCGCGCCGACCTACGTCGAGCAGGGCTGGTCGCGCGCGTCGGCCGGCTACCTCGCGGCCGCCTTCAGCGCGGCGCAGATCGTGTCCGGTCTCGTGGGCCCGCTCCTCAGCGACCGAACCGCCGACATGCGCCGGCTCCTGCTCCCCGCGGCGGTCCTCGGCGTCGCCGGCAGCCTCGGCATCTCCTTCGCGCCGCTCGCCGCTCCGTGGGTGTGGGCGCTCGTCACCGGGCTCGGGCAGGGCGCGGCGTTCTCGCTCGCGCTCGTGCTGCTCGTCCGCTACGCCGTGACGCCCGAGGCGAGTGGCCGTCTCACCGGGATGGCGTTCCTCGTGTCCTACGGCCTGGCGTCGGTCGGTCCGCTCGCCATGGGGCTGGTCCGCGACGTGTCCGGTGGGCTGTCGCCGGTCTGGCTCATCCTGGCCGTCGTCGGCGTCGTCCAGGGCGCCGTCGTCCTGCTGCTGCGCCCGGGCCTGCGCCGCGTCGACTGACGCCCGCCCCCGGCCCCCGCGGCCGCGTCGTGCCGCACCCGGGCCTTGGAGCCTGTCACGCGTGTGACGCGTGTTCACTGCTGTTCACTCCTGCGCCGGCAGGACAGGAATCCTGTCAATTCGGCCGAAACCGCTCACATCCGCGCGATCGGCAACGCACACTGCTTCTCGGCCGGTCTCGCGTCCTGTCCCCCTAGGGCGAGTCGGCATCCCCTCCATGAAGGACAGCGACTTTCAGCGACCCTGACTTCCGAGGAGACGACCGATGACCCTCCACCCCACGACGCCCGGGACCGTGGCCACCCCACGGCGCCCCCGCACCCGACGCGTCAGGCGCCTGCTCGCCTCCGCGGTGAGCCTCGCCACCGCTGCGACGCTGCTTCCGGCGACCGCCGCCGACGCCGCGGTTCCTACCGTGGCGCCCGCCGCGACCACCGCAGCCGCCACCGTGACCGCCACCCTGGCCGTCCCGGGCGCGGTGAGCCTGTCCGTCGTCGCGGGCCCGGTGCGCGGCGGCACGAGCGTCGACCTGTCCGGCACGGACGTCGGCTCGGCGACCACGGCCTGGTTCGGGGGCACTGCCGTCACGAAGGTCCTGCGCATCTCGGCCACGCGCATCCGCGTCACGACGCCCGCCCGACCGGCGGGCGTCGTCTACGTGCGGGTCTCGAACGCGGCCGGCTTCTCCCCCCAGACCGTGCGCTCCACCTTCGCCTTCGACGCCGTGCCCACCGTGACGCGCCTGTCCACGACCTCCGGGACGACGAAGGGTGGCACGTCGGTGACGCTCACCGGTACCGGCCTGACCCGCGCGTCCGCGGTCCGCTTCGGCACGACCGCCGCCCCCAGCATCGCGCGGGTGTCCTCGACGCAGCTGCAGGTCACTGCCCCGGCGCACGTCGCCGGCCTCGTCGACGTCCGCGTCACGACGCCGGGCGGTACGTCGGCCGCCGTCACGGCCACCCGCTTCCGCTACTCCGCCCCCGTGACCCCCACCGCGCCGAGCCCCGCGACGCTTCCGGCAGTCACCAAGCTGTCCGCGGCGGCCGGCCCGACGGCCGGCGGGCAGACGCTGACGATCAGCGGCGCCCGGCTCGCCGGCGTCACCTCCGTCCTCTTCGGCACGACCCGCACGACGAAGGTCACCCACGTGTCGGCCGGCACGATCCGCGTCGTCACCCCGGCACGGCCCGCGGGCACCGTCGACGTCCGCGTCACCTCGAAGGCGGGCACGAGCCCCGTCGTGGCAGGCGGCCGCTACCGCTACGAGGCGATGCCGACCGTCACCAAGGTGTCGCCCTCGAGCGGCCCCACGCGCGGCGGCACCTCCGTGACCCTGAGCGGCACGAACCTCGGCCACGTCACCTCCGTCCTCTTCGGCGGCACCCGCGTGTACCAGGTCACCCACGTCTCGACCACGACGGTGCGTGTCACCGCTCCCGCCCACACGGCCGGGACGGTCTGGGTCAGGGTCACGTCCGCCGGCGGCTGGTCGGCCGTCAGCGCGGCGACGACCTACACCTACGGGGCACCGCCCGCGGTGACCCGCCTGTCCACCGACGCCGGCCCGCTCGCCGGTGGCACCGTCGTCACCGTCACCGGCACCCACCTCGAGGACGTCACGTCGGTGCGGTTCGGACCGACGGCCGGCACCGACCTCGTCGTCGTCAACGGCACGACGCTGCGCGTCACCAGCCCGGCACACGCGGCTGGCACGGTGCCGGTCCGCGCCGTCAACGCCAACGGCACCTCGCCCGACGTCGCCGCGGCCTCCTTCACCTACGAGCCGGCCCCGCGCGTCACCGCCCTGTCCGTGCCGGCAGGTCCGCTCCGTGGCGGCACCGTCGTCACCCTCACCGGGACGACGTTCGGCCGCGCCCAGGACGTCACCTTCGGTGGCGTGTCCGGCACCGGCCTCCTCCGGGTCTCCGACACGCAGCTGCAGGTCACGAGCCCGGCGCACGCCGAGGGCAGCACGGACGTGCGGGTCGTCGCTCCCGGCGGCACGTCGGCCGCCGGACCGGCCTCGCGCTTCGACTACCAGGCCGTGCCGACCGTCACCGCGATCACGCCGTCCCTGTCGAGGACCAAGGGCGGCACGACCGTGACGGTCACCGGCACGGGCTTCGATCGCGTCAGCGCCGTGACGCTCGGCACCACGCCCGCGACGTCCTTCACCCGGGTGTCCTCGTCGACCGTGACCGTCGTGCTCCCGCCCCGGCCCGAGGGCGTCGTGAACCTGCACGTCGTCACGCCCGGCGGCAACTCCGCCGCACGCGCCGCCAACGCCTTCACCTACCAGGACCCGCCGGTCGTCACGCTCGTCTCGCCCTCGTCCGGACCGCTCGCCGGTGGCAACACCGTGACCCTGAGCGGGACGTCGTTCCAGAACGCGTCGGCCGTCCTCTTCAACGGCGTGCCGGCCCTGTCGTTCACGCGCGTGTCGGCCACGAGGATCACGGCGGTCGTACCGCCGCGCGTCTGGACCGGGGTGATGCCCGTGCGCGTCACGACGCCGGCCGGAACCGTGACCAAGAGCGATGCCTACCTCTACGACGCCGGGTCCCAGCTCCAGCCAGGGCAGTCGCTGACCGCAGGCACGTCGATGCGCTCGCCCAAGGGGACCTACACCCTGACGGTGCAGACCACCGGCGACCTCGTCCTCACCAAGGGCACGACGCGTGTCTGGTCGGCGGGCACCAAGGGCACCGGCAACCGCCTCACCGTGCGCGCCGACGGCAACGTCGTCCTGCTCAACGCGAGCGGCTCCGGGATCTGGAGCAGCGCGACGTCCGGCTGGGACGACGCGCACCTGTCCCTCGGCGACGACGGTCTGCTCCTGCTCAGCCAGGGCACGACGCCGGTCTGGGACCACCGCGGCATGCGCTACGACCGGCTGCTGTCGGGGCAGACGCTGCGCTCGGGTGAGTCGCTCCAGTCGGTGAACACGTCCTGGCGCCTCACGATGCGCACCGACGGCAACCTCGTCGTCACGACCGCCGCCGGCAAGCTGCAGTGGTCGGCCCTGACGTCGGGATCGGGCAACGTCGCGGTCATGCGCGCCGACGGCAGCTTCGTCGTGCAGTCCCGCACCGGCTCGGTGCTGTGGTCGACGAGCACCGGCGATGCGGACGGCGCCATCGTGCGGATGCTCGGCGATGCCAACCTCGCCGTCTACGACGGACCGAAGGTCGTGTGGGCCATCACCGGCGGGCCGGGGCCGCGGAGCTGGTCCTGCTACTCGCGGGGCACGCAGACGTGCATCACCCGCTTCGGCTACTACGGCCAGCGTGCCTGGAACTACCCGGTCGACGCCTGGGGCAACAACTGCACGAACTTCTCCGCCTACCGCCTCTCCCGCGACGGGATCGCCAACCCGGGCAACCTCGGCAACGCGAACACGTGGGACGACCGCGCGCGGGCCAAGGGCTTCGTCGTCGACCAGAAGCCGAAGGTCGGCACCATCGCGCAGTGGAACAGCAACCACGTGGCCTACGTGGACTGGGTCAGCGCCGACGGCAACAAGGTCGCGATCTCCGAGAGCGGCTACGGCGGCACCGTCCTCGGCGTCACGTACACCTCGATGAGCGGTCGCCGGATCCTCACGCGGGGCACGTCGTCCTGGCCGTCGAACTTCATCCACTTCCGCTGAGCCGTGTGACGGCGACCGAGGGGGCGATCCAGGTGTCGGACACGACCGAACCGGTGGCGGGCACCGAAGAGGTGTCGCCCCCAACGACGGCGCGCGCCAGCGGGGTCGCGCGGCGCCGGGTGATCGCGGGCCTCGGC
>JAEXXY010000012.1 GCA_023451855.1 Actinomycetes bacterium | reverse complement strand
CCGCAGCCCAGGACGGTGCCGTCGGCGTCCCGGGCCGCCCAGAAGCTGACGCCGGGGGCCCGCAGGCCCTCGAGGTCGAGCGCGTGCGAGCTCTCGGGCGGCGAGATGCTCCGCAGCTCGGCGACGTGCCCGTCGAGCAGCGCGACGACGGCCGGGTCGGTGAGGTCGTCGCGCGCGACGGTGAAACCGGTCATGCCGGCATTCTGTCCCGACCGGCCTCAGCGCCAGATGGCGGCCTCGATGCCGTCGGAGAAGACCTCGGGCGGGTCGGGCAGCGAGCTCGCGAGACCCGACGCGTACCGGGCGGCCGTCCACGCCACGGCGCACGCGTCGATGACGTCGTCGGCCGCGTAGCCGGAGCCGTCGAGCACCGACGGGCGGGCGATGCCGGCGGCGGCCAGGGCGGCCAGGCGCAGGTCGCGGCCCTCGTCGGTCTTCTTGCCGGCCACGATCGGTGCACCGGTCATCGTCGCGAAGCACACCTCGGGATGCACCTCGAGGACGCGGACGGTCGGCCGGGTGCGCAGCCAAGCATCGACGTCGAGGATCTTGTCGCGGAGGGCGAACGCCTGGGCGCCGACGCCCTGGCCGACGAGCCCGCGGTTGACGGCGTCGGCCTCCGCTCGGGTCGGCGCGGCGTAGGCGGCCCGGGTCAGCGTCGTGAACACCGACGAGGCCTTGCCGCGAATCGCCTGTCGCGCCAAGGCATCCGCCTGCCGAAGGCTGGAGTCGGGCAGCCCGATCGGGATGTCGATGCCGACGACGGCGAGGCCGAGCGACTCGCGGACCAGCTCGACGAGGCCCGCGATCGTCTCTGACACGACGACCCTCGGACGCGGCGCGCCCGGCTCGAGGACGGCCCCCACCCAGCCGGCCCGGCACGCGTCGACGCCGAGCACCGGCACGGTCACCTCGACGGGCGGCGGCACGGCCGGCGCACTGCCCGACGCCCGCGCGAGACCCAGCGGCGGCGCCTTGGCGCTCGATCCGCGTGAGGTCTCGACGGGGTAGCGCTCGGCGTTGCGCTGCGCCTTGGAGGCGAGGGCGGCGTCGAGGTCGAGGTCGAGCACGTCGACGAGCCGCAGCAGGAAGGTCATGACGTCGGCCACCTCGTCGGCGACCTCGCCCGCGCGCTCGCCGGCCATGACGGCGCGCGACTCCTCCGGGGTCATCCACTGGAACACCTCGACGAGCTCGGCCACCTCGACCGACAGCGCCATGGCCAGGTTCTTCGGGTCGTGGAACCGGCCCCACTCACGCTCGTCGGCGAAGGCCCGGATGCGGTCGCGCCACGCGTCGGTGTCCATGGCCCCACCCAACCACCCGGCATCGGTGACCTTCGACGACCTTCGACAGGTGGGCCGGGCGGACGTAGCGTGAGGTGGTGAGCGACTTCGCCAGCGACACCACCGGCTCCAGCCCCACCAGCTCGAACACCGCCAGCTCCGACAACGCCAGCTCCGACACCGCCAACGACGGTTCGCGTCCGGCCACCCTCGGGGCCCTGCGCGCGTCGGGGCACGTCCATCGCAGCGTCAAGGCCGAGATCCGCGACAACCTCCTCGCCCGCCTCCGAGCGGGCGAGGACGCGTTCCCGGGCATGGTCGGACTCGAGGACACTGTGCTGCCCGAGCTCGAGAGCGCGCTGCTCGCCGGCCACGACCTCGTCCTGCTCGGCGAGCGCGGCCAGGGCAAGACGCGCCTGATGCGCACCCTCGCGGGCCTGCTCGACGAGTGGAGCCCGGCCGTCGAGGGCTGCGAGATCGGCGACGACCCCGACCGGCCGTCGTGCGTGCGCTGCCGGCGCCTCAGTGCGGAGCTCGGCGACGACCTGCCCGTCGTGTGGCGCCACCGCAGCGAGCGCTACACCGAGAAGCTCGCGACCCCCGACACCAGCGTCGGCGACCTCGTCGGCGACGTCGACCCGGTCAAGGTCGCCCAGGGCCGCACGCTCGGCGACCCGGAGACGGTCCACTACGGCCTCGTGCCGCGCAGCAACCGCGGCGTCTTCGGCCTCAACGAGCTGCCCGACCTCGCCGAGCGCATCCAGGTCGCCCTCTTCAATGTGCTCGAGGAGCGTGACATCCAGATCCGCGGCTACTCGCTGCGACTACCGCTCGACCTCCTCCTCGTGGCGACGGCCAACCCCGAGGACTACACCAACCGCGGCCGCATCATCACCCCGCTCAAGGACCGCTTCGGCGCGGAGATCCGCACCCACTACCCGATCGAGGTCGACGACGAGGTCAGCCTCGTGGCGCAGGAGGCCGCACTCGTGGCCGACGTGCCCGAGCACCTGCTCGAGGTCGTCGCCCGGTTCACCCGCGGGCTGCGCGAGTCGGCGTCGGTCGACCAGCGCTCGGGGGTGTCGGCGCGCTTCGCCATCGCGGCGGCCGAGGGTATCGCGGGGTCGGCGCTGCGCCGGTCGGCGCGGGCGGGTGAGGCCGACGCCGTGGCGAGGATCTGTGATGTCCCGACCGTCGTGCCGACGCTCCTCGGCAAGGTCGAGTTCGAGATGGGGGAGGAGGGGCGCGAGCGCGACGTGCTCGCCCACCTGCTGCGCGTCGCGACGGCCGAGACGTATCGGGCGCGACTCGCCGGCCTCGACCTCACCGGCTTCACCAACCTCTTCGCCGACGGGGCCGTCGTCGAGACCGGCGACCTCATCCCCGGAGCCGAGCTGCTCGCGCAGGTCGGAACCGTGCCCGGACTGTCCAAGGTGCTCGACCGCCTGGGCCACGGCGATGACGCCTCACCCGGGCAGGTCGCTGCGGCAGTCGAGTTCGTGCTCGAGGGACTGCACCTGACGCGTCGCATCGACAAGGACACGGTCGCCGGCCGCACCGTGTACGGCGCCTGACATGAGCCCGCACGAGCCCGGTGGCGTGCACGGACGCTTCCGGTACCGGCCGTGGACGGGCGGTCCCGACCCGCTCGCGCCACCGTTCGACGTCCGCTCCGCGCTCGACGAGGTCGGCCGGGACGTCCTCGCCGGCGGCAGCCTGCGCGAGTCCCTGCGCGAGCTGCTCCGACGCGGGCTCGACGGCCGTCGCGGCCTCGACGACCTCGCCGAC
>JAEXXY010000010.1 GCA_023451855.1 Actinomycetes bacterium | reverse complement strand
CGTCGGAGCAGCCGGTTGGCGATGCGCGGCGTGCCGCGGGAGCGCAGCGAGATCTCGCGGATGCCGTCCTCGTCGGCCTCGAGGCCGAGGAGCCGGGCCGACCGGTGCAGGATCGTCACGAGGTCGGCGGCCGCGTAGAAGTCGAGGTGGCCGGTGAAGCCGAACCGGTCGCGCAGCGGCGCGGGCAGCAGCCCGGCCCGTGTGGTGGCCCCGACGACGGTGAACGGCGGCAGCTCGAGCGGGATCGCCGTCGCGCCGGGGCCCTTGCCGATGATGACGTCGACGCGGAAGTCCTCCATCGCCAGGTAGAGCATCTCCTCGGCCGACCGGGACATCCGGTGGATCTCGTCGAGGAAGAGCACCTCCCCCTCGGCGAGGGAGGACAGGACGGAGGCGAGGTCTCCGGCGTGCTGGATGGCCGGGCCGGACGTGATGCGGATCGGCTGCTCGAGCTCGCTCGCGACGATCATGGCCAGGGTCGTCTTGCCGAGCCCCGGTGGACCGGACAGCAGCACGTGGTCGGGCGGCGTGCCGCGCCGGCGGGCGGCCTTGAGCACGAGCCCGAGCTGCTCGCGGACGCGGTCCTGCCCGGGGAAGTCGTCGAGGCGTCGGGGCCGCAGGGCGGCCTCCACCTGACGCTCGTCGCCGGGACCGTCCTCGTGGACGCGGGCGTCGACGATGCGCGAGGTGGCATCGAACGAGCCGTCCTCCCAGACCTCGAGGTCAGGCAGGCCAGGCAGGTCGGGGGCGCCGGCCTCCGGCCGGGTGCCGCTCACCGGCCGAGCTCCTGGAGGGCCGCGCGCAGCAGCGCCGACACCCCGGCACCCTCGGCGGCCTTCGGGGCCACCTTGTCGAGGGCGTCCTCGGCCTGACGAACGGTCCACCCGAGCCCGACGAGGGCCTCGCGGACCTGCTCGCGCCACGCCTCGCCGGTGTCGAGCGGGACCGGCTCGGCAGCGGTGCCGGAGCCGGGCAGGGCGCCGAGCTTGTCCTTGAGCTCGAGGACGAGCCGCTCGGCCCCCTTGCGGCCGATGCCGGGCACCTTGGTCAGGGCGGTGAGGTCGCCGGTGCCGAGGGCCACGCGGACGGCATCGGGCGAGTGGACGGCGAGGAGGGCCAGCGCGAGGCGCGGGCCGACGCCGGAGACGGTCTGGACGGTCTCGAAGACGAGCTTCTCGTCGTCGGTGGCGAAACCGTAGAGCGTCAAGGAGTCCTCGCGGACGACGAGTGTCGTGGCGAGGTCGGCCTGCTGGCCGTGCCGGACGGAGGCCGCCGTGGCGGGCGTCGTGTGCACGAGCATGCCGACGCCGCCGACACCGACGACGACGGAGTCGAGGCCGACCTTGAGGACGGTGCCGGACAGGGACGCGATCATCGGGGGCGGGCTCCTGGGAGGGTGCGGACGTACGGGGCTGCGGCCGACGGCCGCTGGGCGGTGCGGGTGTTCGGGGCCGGACGCGTCCGGCGGGGGGTGCGGGCGAGCAGCTCGTCACGGGCCTGCTCCAGGCGGTTCTGGGTGCCGCCGCGCCACACGTGGCAGATGGCGAGGGCGAGCGCGTCGGCGGCGTCGGCGGGCTTGGGCGGGGTGTCGAGGCCGAGCAGCCGGGTGACCATCGTCGTGACCTGCGCCTTGTCGGCCCGGCCACTGCCACTGACCGCCGCCTTGACCTCGGTGGGCGTGTGGAGCGCGACGGGCAGGCCGCGGCGCTCTGCGAGCATCATGACGATGCCGGTGACCTGCGCGGTGCCCATGACGGTCGAGACGTTGGCGTCGGCGAAGACCCGCTCGATGGCGACCGCCTCGGGCCGGTGCCGGTCGAACCACACGCGCATCTCGTCCTCGACGGCGACGAGCCGCCGCGGCGTCGGGTCGCCGGAGGGCGTGCGGATGACCCCCACCTCGACGAGCGAGAGCCGCCGGCCGGGAAGGCCGTCGACGACGCCGACGCCGCAGCGGGTCAGGCCGGGGTCGACCGCGAGGACGCGCACGCCGAACCTCCTCGTGAGTGGACGGGGACGGGACCGGGAGCGGCCTCGAACCGAACAGGTGTTCGGGAACACGCTAACCGTCCTCCCCCGCAACGAGCAGGAGGCACGCCGGTCTCCGGCGCGCCTCCTCTCCCGGGGTCGGGCGTCCTCACTCCTCGTCGTCGAGCTGGGCGAGCACGTCGTCGGGGATGTCGCCGTTGGCGAAGACGTTCTGCACGTCGTCGCTGTCCTCGAGCGCCTCGATGACGCGGATCATCTTCTTGGCCCCGTCGAGGTCGAGCGGCACCTGCAGGTTCGGCACGAACGACGCCTCAGCGGACTCGTAGTCGATGCCGGCGTCCTGGAGCGCTGTGCGGACCGCGACGAAGTCGGTGGCCTCGGAGATGATCTCCCACGTGTCGCCGTTGTCGTTGACCTCCTCGGCACCCGCCTCGAGGACGACCTCGAGGATGTCGTCCTCGGAACCGGCCTCCTTGAGGACCGTCACGACGCCCTTGCGGTTGAAGACGTAGGACACCGAGCCCGGGTCGGCCAGCTGGCCGCCGTTGCGGGTGAGCGCGGTGCGCACCTCCGCGGCCGCGCGGTTGCGGTTGTCGGTGAGGCACTCGATCAGCACGGCGACACCGTTGGGCGCGTAGCCCTCGTACATGATCGTCTGCCAGTCGGCCGCGCCTGCCTCGGCGCCCGACGCGCGCTTGACGGCACGGTCGATGTTGTCGTTGGGCACCGAGGTCTTCTTCGCCTTCTGGATGGCGTCGTAGAGCGTCGGGTTGCCCGCGGGGTCGGCGCCGCCCTGACGCGCCGCGACCTCGATGTTCTTGATGAGCTTGGCGAAGAGCTTGCCGCGCTTGGCGTCCTTGGCAGCCTTCTGGTGCTTCGTGGTGGCCCATTTGGAGTGGCCGCTCATGCAGTTCCCTCGCGTTCCGGTCTACTGGCTGTGCTGCGTGACGATGCTGACGAACTCGGCGTGGATGCGGCGGTCGCCCCCGACCTCGGGGTGGAAGGACGTCGCGATGAGGTTGCCCTGCCGAACCGCGACGATCCTACCGGCGGCGGGCCCCTCGCTGACACGGGCGAGCACCTCGACGGCCTCGCCGGCCTCCTCGACCCACGGGGCGCGGATGAACACGGCGTGCACGGTGGCCTCGAGTCCGGCGAACTCGATGTCCTGCTCGAAGGAGTCGACCTGCCGGCCGAAGGCGTTGCGGCGCACCGTGACGTCGAGGCCGCCGAGCGTCTGCTGGTCGGGGCGGCCGTCGGCGATGCGGTCGGCAAGCATGATCATGCCGGCGCAGGACCCGTACACGGGCAGTCCCTCGGCGATGCGTCGCCGCAGCGGCTCCTGCAGGTCGAACGCGCGGACGAGCTTGTCCATCGTCGTGGACTCGCCACCGGGGATGACGAGCCCGTCGAGCTGCTCGACCTCCGTGGGTCGCCGGACGAGGATGACGTCGGCGCCGAGGTCGGCGAGGGCGGTGGCGTGCTCACGCACGTCGCCCTGGACGGCGAGGACGCCGATGCGGGGTGCTGCCATGGAGGCGAGGGTATGACGCGCCGGCGGGCTGGCGAACACCGGCCCCGCCCGCGGGGTGTCCCGCACCCGAGACACTCCGTGGCCTCAGGGGCCTGACGCCGGGACGGACGGCCGGGATACGTTGCGGCCATGAGCGTCAGCGCCCTCGACACCCTGCTGTCCGCCGCCGAGGCCGCGGACGCCGCCTCACCCCTGGCCGGCACGCGCGATCTCTTCGAGCTGCCCGAGGGCGTCATCTACCTCGACGGCAACTCGCTGGGGGCCCTGCCCCGCGCCGTGGGCCCGGTCCTCGACGACGTCGTGCGCCACCAGTGGGGCCAGCGGCTCATCCGCTCGTGGAACGAGGCCGACTGGTGGGGTGCGCAGACCCGCGTCGGCGACGCCGTCGGGCGCCTCGTCGGTGCGGCTCCGGGACAGGTCGTCGTCACCGACTCGACGTCGGTCAACCTCTTCAAGGCGGTCGTCGGCGCGGCACGCCTGCGCCCGGAGCGCACGGTCGTGCTCACCGACCCCGACTCCTTCCCGACCGACCTCTACATGACCGAGGCCGCCGCACGCCTCGCCGGCCTGGAGGTCCGGCGCGTCAGCCCGCGTGACGCCGTGGCAGCCGTCCGCGCGGCCGGCGACGCGCTAGCCCTGGCGTCGTACTCGAGCGTCGACTACCGCACGGGCGAGCTGTGGGACCTGCGCCCGCTGACCGACGCCGCGCACGAGGTCGGTGCCCTGGTCTGCTGGGACCTGTGCCACTCGGCCGGCGTCGTCGAGGTCGACCTCGACGCGAACGGCGTCGACCTCGCCGTGGGCTGCGGCTACAAGTACCTCAACGGCGGCCCCGGCGCCCCGGCCTTCATCTACGTCGCCGCCCGCCACCAGGACGGGTTCGACCAGCCGCTGACCGGGTGGAACGGGCACGCCCGACCCTTCGACATGAGCCCGGACTACGAGCCGCACGCCGGCATCACCCGCGCCCGCACCGGCACGCCGCCGCTGCTGTCGGTGCTCGCTCTCGAGGCCGCCCTCACCGCCTACGACGGTCTCTCCCCCGCGGACGTACGGGCCGCGTCGCTGTCCGTGACGTCGACCTTCATCAACGCGCTCGGTGCGCTCGGCGTCGACCTGCCCCTCGCGACGCCGCGCGAGCCGGCCCGACGGGGCTCGCAGGTGTCGCTGCGCCACCCGCAGGCCTTCGCCGTGGTGCAGGCCCTCATCGCCCGGGGCGTCATCGGCGACTTCCGCGAGCCCGACATCGTGCGCCTCGGCTTCGCTCCGCTCTACGTCACGCACGTCGACGCGGTCCGCGCGGCCGAGCACGTCCGCGACGTCATAGAGGGGCGCGAGTTCGAGCGTCCCGACTTCGCGGAGCGCGGCGCCGTCACCTGAGTCGCCGGGACGGGTTCACGAGCACGTCGACGTTGGTGCTCCACTGCTCGGCCGAGCCGACGCCCCGGGGCAGGGCCCGCACGACCGGGTCCGTGATCCCGTCCTCGAGCGAGCTCACGACGGCCTTGCGCACGCCGCGGTAGGGGCGGTCCCAGAAGGGCTCGACCGGGTCGTCGACGCTGGGCAGCCCCGAACGCCCCTGGGCGTTGCCGAGCAGACGCAGCGCCGCGACGAGGCCGTCCTCGCGCTCCCGCCACGTGTCGCCCCGGAGGGCGTTGACCAGGGGTGCGACGACGCCACCCGTGCGGGGCAGGCCCGCGGCGCTCGTCCCGAGCCACTTCGCGTACGGCGGCCAGCGACGGTCGAGCAGGTGGGCCAGGTGCAGCGCGACCTGGGCGAGGCGCGCGGCCACGACGCGCGAACCGAGGTCGTCGCCCCGCTCCCCTGTGCGGCCCACGAACGGCAGCTCCTGCGCCAGCCGGGCCCAGTCGGTGGCGACGACGTACCGCCAGACGTCGTCGGGGTACCACGCGAGGGTCCGGCGGATCGCCGCGAGCTCACCGGCGTCGTCGGAGAACACGTCGCCGGCGGTCACCTCGAGGACGGCCTGCCCGGTGAGGGCGAGCCAGTCGGCGACGCCGAGCGGACCGGTCGGGTCGACACCGAGGCGCGAGACCGCGAGGTCACGCGCCGACTGCACCTGCACCCGGTGGCGCACCGTCGGGTCCCACGTCGTGGCGAACCGGGTCGGCAGGCCCGCGACGGCGTCGGGCAGGGCCGCGGTGAGGTGCGCGTCGACCTCCGCGACGAGCCCCTGCGGCACGAGAAGGTTGAGGCGCAGCCCCCAGTCGTGGTCGCGCGACATCTCGTCGTCGAGCCCGAGCACGTCCGAGCCACTGCCGAACCGGCCTGCACCACAGGGCATCCCGGGCCAGCGGCGACGGACGATGGGCTCGACGACGTCGGCCCAATAGACACGTGAGAAGTCGGCGCCCTTCATCTCCATGCGCCCGATGGTGCCATCGACGAGTCTTCGCGGCGGGTCCGAGCTGTGTGCGGTTGGTGGGGTCAGGACCCCACCAAC
>JAEXXY010000443.1 GCA_023451855.1 Actinomycetes bacterium | reverse complement strand
CGATGCCGCAGACGAAGGAGCACGTCCTCCTGGCCCGCCAGGTCGGCGTCCCCTACATCGTCGTGGCCCTCAACAAGGCCGACATGGTCGACGACGAGGAGATCATGGAGCTCGTCGAGATGGAGGTGCGCGAGCTCCTCTCGCAGTACGAGTTCCCCGGCGACGACCTGCCGGTCGTCCAGGTCTCGGCGCTCAAGGCGCTCGAGGGTGACGAGAAGTGGGGCCAGTCGGTCCTCGACCTCATGGACTCCGTGGACAACTACATCCCGGAGCCCGAGCGCGACATCGACAAGCCGTTCCTCATGCCCGTCGAGGACGTCTTCACGATCACCGGTCGTGGCACCGTCGTCACCGGTCGTATCGAGCGCGGCATCCTCAAGGTCAACGAGGAGGTCGAGATCGTCGGCATCCACACCGGCCCGCCGGCCAAGACGACCGTCACCGGTATCGAGATGTTCCGCAAGCTCCTCGACGAGGGTCGCGCGGGCGAGAACGTCGGTCTGCTCCTTCGTGGCACGAAGCGCGAGGACGTCGAGCGTGGCCAGGTCGTCGTGAAGCCGGGCTCGATCACCCCGCACACCGACTTCGAGGCTCAGGTCTACATCCTGTCCAAGGACGAGGGCGGCCGTCACACGCCGTTCTACGACAACTACCGTCCGCAGTTCTACTTCCGTACCACGGACGTGACGGGTGTCGTGCACCTGCCCGAGGGCACCGAGATGGTCATGCCCGGCGACAACACCGAGATGACGGTCGAGCTCATCCAGCCGATCGCCATGGAGGACGGCCTCAAGTTCGCCATCCGTGAGGGTGGCCGCACGGTCGGCGCCGGTCGCGTCACGAAGATCATCAAGTGATCTGACGCTGCACCTGCAGCACCAGCTTCACCTGCAGTACCGGTTGGGCCCGCTCCGCTTCGGCGGGGCGGGCCCTTCCGCATGCCCACGGATCACCTCGACGCCGGCCGGCAGGCGGACGAGCGAGGTCAGCACGGCACCAGGCGTGGCCCGATCCGGTCAGGCCGACGGCGTGGGGGCAGGCGCCGGTGGGTAGGGTCGGGAGCCATGGCGCACTCCTTCGACACCGACTCCGAGGCCCAGGGGCTCATCGACTACGTGGACGCGTCCCCGACGCCGTTCCACGCGTGCGATCAGGCGGCGCGCCGCCTCGGCGAGGCCGGCTTCACCGAGGTCGTCGAGACCGACCCCTTCCCGACCGAGCCGGGGCGCCACTGGCTCGTCCGGGGCGGCTCGCTCATCGCGTGGGACACCACCGGCGCCCACGCGAGGGGTGCCGGGCCGGCCGCGGGCTTCCGCGTCGTCGGAGCGCACACCGACAGCCCGAACCTGCGGGTGAAGCCCAATGCCGACCACGTCAAGGCCGGCTGGCAGATGCTCGCCGTCGAGCCGTACGGCGGCCTGCTGCAGAACTCCTGGCTCGACCGCGACCTCGGGCTCGCGGGGCGCGTCTCGGTCCGTACGGCGTCCGGGGTGCAGCAGCGTCTCTTCCACGACAACGACCCGATCCTGCGGGTGCCCCAGGTGGCGATCCACCTCGACCGCACCCAGAACGACGCGCTCACGCTGAACCGGCAGCACCACCTCGTGCCCGTCGGGGGGGGCGGAGACGCCCCCGGCGACTTCCCCGCCTACCTGGCGGCCCACGTCGGTGTCGACCACGAGGACGTCCTCGCGTGGGACGTCATGACCCACCCGGTGCAGCCCTCGGCCCGCATCGGGCGCGACCGCGACCTCATCGCCGCCCCGCGCCTCGACAACCTCGCCACGTCGTACGCGGGCGTCCGGGCCATGGTCGAGGCCTCGGCGTCCGAGCCGGGACACGTGCCCGTGCTCGTCCTGTTCGACCACGAGGAGATCGGCAGCACCTCCGAGCGGGGCGCGGTCTCGACGCTGCTGCCCTCGGTCCTCGAGCGCATCGTCCTCGCCGGCGGCGGCACCCGCGACGACTACTTCCGGGCGCTCGCGGCCACCGTCATCGCCTCGGGCGACATGGGCCACGCGACCCACCCGAACTACGCCGAGCTGCACGAGCCGCTGCACCAGATCCGTGTCAACGGCGGTCCGGTGCTCAAGGTCAACACCAACCTGCGCTACGCCACGGACTCGGTCGGCGCCGCCGCCTTCCGGCTCGCGTGCGAGCAGGCCGGCGTGCCGATGCAGACCTTCGTGGTGCGCAGCGACCTGCCGTGCGGCTCGACCATCGGTCCGGTCACCTCGGCCCTCACGGGTGCCACGACCGTGGACTTCGGTGCGGCGACCCTGTCGATGCACAGCGCGCGCGAGCTCATGGGCGCCGAGGACCCGGCGATGTACGCGGGCGCGCTCAGCGCCTTCCTCGCGCCCGCCTGACGGCCCGTCCCGCCGCGTCGGGGCCGTCGACGTCTCGGAGCCGCCGGAGCGTCGGGCGGCGGACGCGTCGGGGCGGGGCGCTGGGCAGCGGACGCGTCGGGCTGTCGTGGGAGGATCGACGCGTGCAGCTGACCGTGCCCGCCCGCCCGACACTGGTGTACGACGCCGACTGCGGGTTCTGCACGCGCAGCGCGCAGTTCGCCCGGCGCTGGGTCGACCGGCGCGGGCGCTACGACGTGCGCCCCTGGCAGGACCTCGACCTGGCCGCGGTCGGGCTCAGCCCGCGGGACTGCGACGAGG
>JAEXXY010000385.1 GCA_023451855.1 Actinomycetes bacterium | reverse complement strand
GGCGAGGAGCGTCGCGGCGCGCGGGTCGTCCGTGGCACCGGTGGCAAGGTCGTAGGTGTGTCCGTTCGGGGCGAGGAACGCCGTCGGCGAGGAGGCGGCGGGGGTCGTGGCCGACACGGCTGACGTCGGCGCGGCCGACGCGGCACCGGCGCCGGCCGCGAGACCGGCGCCGCCGAGTGAGAGCGAGAGCGTCGCGACGAGCGCGACCGACCAGGGTGAGGGCTTGGGCACGGTGAGGGCTCCTTGGTCAGCGTCCGCGGCCCGCTGCCGGAGACGTCGACCCCATCATCGGCTCCGGACGCTTTGCTCCCTCGCCGGACGCGCCGGGGTGCCGACGACCTTGAGCCCGATGACGGCAGCGACGACCCCGGCCAGCAGCACGACCTTGGCCACCGAGAAGGCCTCCCCGCCGAAGAGCATCGCCCACGTCACCGTGAGGGCGGCGCCGACGCCGGTCCACACTGCGTACGCGGTCCCGATGGGGATCGAGCGGGCCGCGCGCGCCAGGCCCACCATGCTCAGGGCGCCGGCGACGAGGAAGACCGCGGCCGGGAGCGGGCGCGAGAGCCCTTCGGACGCGGCGAGCGCCGAGGCCCAGACGGCCTCGAGGACGGCGCTGAGCAGCAGCACGACCCACGGCATCACGCCACCGCCTTGAGCCCGGCGATGCAGCCGACGAGCACGACGAGCAGCACGGTGCGTGCCGCTCCGAGCCGCTCGGCGCCACGGGCGACGGCGAGCGCGATCGTGCCGACGGCGCCGATGCCGACCCACACGGCGTAGGCGGTGCCCGCGGGCAGGCCGGTCATGGCCCACGCGAGGCCGACCATGCTCAGCACGAGCGAGACGGCGAACAGCGTTGTGGCGCGGGGGCGCCGGAAGCCGTCCGACGCGGCGAGCGCGGTGGCCCAGACGGCCTCGAGGGCCCCGGAGACGACGAGGACGAGCCAGTACATGGCAGTTCCGATCCGGCCGTCTTGTCGCTGTGCGGGTACGGCTCCCTCGTCCGCAGCGCGGTCGCGCGCGCTCGCCCTCATGGTAGGTGACCGCCGTTCCGGGCCCAAGTCGGCCGCCGGGACACCTCGAACCGTTCATGAACCGTGTATCAGGAGGGTGCCGCCGCACTACCGTGAGATGTCGGTTCGGTTCGACCACCCGGGACCAGCCATGAGCGGTGACTACCTCGACTTCGACATCGCCCTGACCCGCGAGGGCCAGGGGTACGCGGCGCACGTGCTCGACTCCCCTGCGGGGCAGGCGTCCACACCCTTCACGCTGCCGTTCGGTGCCGCCGACCTGGCCCGGTTCATGGTGGCGGTGGGGCCGCCCCGGGTCACCTCACGCAGGCTCGTGCCGGCGGAGTCCCGTGTCGTCGACGTGCGCGAGTACGGGCGCCGGCTCGCCGACGCGCTGCTCGCCGGGGACGTCGGACGCGCGTTCCGCGACAGCCTCGCCACGGCCACCGCCCAGGGCCGCGACCTGCGGCTGCGGCTGCGGCTGGACGCCGTTCCCGACCTCGACCCCGTTCCGTGGGAGTACCTGTACGACAAGGGACTCGAGCGTTTCGTCGCGCTGTCGCAGGAGACGCCCGTGGTGCGCCTGCTCGACGCCCTCGATCGTCCCCCCGTCGTCACGGTCGAGCCGCCGCTGCGGGTGCTCGTCATGGTGAGCAGCCCCTCGGACCTCGAGCCGCTGGCCGTGGACCGCGAGAAGCAGCTGCTGCGCGCGACGACCGGGGACCTCGTGGCGGCAGGCCTGCTCGAGGTCGTCGTCGTCGAGGACGCGACGCTGATCTCCCTGCAGCGCGCGCTGCTCGACGACTACCACGTCTTCCACTTCATCGGCCACGGCGGCTTCGACGACCAGGCGCAGGAGGGCGTGCTCGCCCTCGAACACCCGGACGGCACCGCGCACCTGGTGAGCGGGGCCCGGCTCGGCACGCTGCTCCACGACGCGCGGACCCTGCAGCTCGCCGTCCTCAACGCGTGCGAGGGCGCCCGGACGTCAGGGCGCGACGCGTTCTCCGGGGTGGGGCAGGCGCTCGTGCGCCAGGGGCTGCCGGCGGTCGTCGCGATGCAGACCGAGATCTCCGACCGGGCGGCCCTCGTCTTCAGCCACGAGTTCTACTGGTTCCTCACCCGTGGCCTCGGCATCGACGCGGCGATGTGCGAGGTGCGCAAGGCGATGGCGGTGTCGGACGAGGCCGCTGAGTGGGGCACCGCGGTGCTGCTCCGCTCGGGCTCGGAGCAGCCGTTCGCCTTCGTAGGGCGCTCCTCTGCCGCAGGGCGACCCGCCGGCTCGGACGCGTCGGGCGGCGACTCGCAGGCCCGCGAGGCCCGCCTCGCCTCGCTCTACACCGCGGCCCAGGGCGCCATCGCGGCCGCCGACACGACGACGGCGCTGCCGATGCTCGAACAGATCGCCGCCGAACGACCCGACTACGCCGACGTCACCGAGCTCATCGAACGGGTCCGACCCGACGCGGGGCCTGCGGCCACGGACGTCTCGCGGGATCCGGTGCCGGTTGCCGGCGTCAACCCGCGCCCGCAGACGTTCCCGCAGGCGCACGAGGAGCAGCTCGAACCCGGCCGGTCCGCGCAGCCGCAACCCGAGCAACCGCAACCCGAACCCGCGCCCGTCCGGCCGGACCCTCCACGGCGGCAACGGAATCGGAGCCGAGGCATCGGCCGGTGGCTACGGCTCGCCCTCCTCGCCGGCGTCGTCATGCTCGGGCTCGTCGCGTGGCGCACGCTGCCCTCGCTGGTGCAGAAGGCCGACCCGCTCGTCGCGGCGGCGTGCGGCACCAGCTCGGCCGATCCCGGCGCCACCGACTTCACCATCGGCTGCGCGCCCGTCGCGCCGGACGTCGACGGCTCCTTCGACGACTGGCGCTCGGTGACGACCCGTGACATCGACACCCCGGTGCCGGACTTCGCGCGGGTCCCGGTCAACGGCCTGTCGGCGACGTGGCAGGCCCTGTGGGACCAGGACGCCCTGTTCCTGCACGCCGTCGTCACCGACCCGAAGCGCACCGCCGTCGTGGCCGGGCAGCCGAGCCAGTGGTGGCGTGGCGACGCCGTGTCGTTCGAGGTCGGCCCGGACCCACGCGCCCTGTCCCCCTCCGCACCGCTGCGCAAGGGCAAGGACTTCCACGTCGTGCTCGGGCTCCTCGACGACGGCGATCGCGGGGCCGCGGCAGCGGTCAACGTCGTCGGCAGGAGCTCGAAGGGTCAGGAGGTGTTCCCGACCGGGTCGCGGCGTCCGAAGATCGCGGTGGTCGCGCGCCTGACGGACACCGGCTACGAGCTCGAGGCGCGGGTGCCGTGGTCGGAGATCGGGCGGTCGGTGCCTCCGGCGCGTGGCGAGGTCCTCGGGTTCAACGTCAACGTCAGCGACGCTCGTGGCTCGGGCGCCGACTGGGTGCTGCGCACCATGCTGAGCAGCAACCCGAGCCGGTCGGGCGCGAACCAGAACCACCCCGGCACGTGGCAGACCCTCGCCCTCGGCGACTCGGGCTGAGCGTGTCGGGCCGCCTGCACGCCCTGCTGGTCGGGGTCGACGCGTACCCGCCGCCGGTCCCGGCGCTGCAGGGCTGCGTCAACGACGTCTCGGTCTTCGCGGAGGTCCTGCGACGCCGTGTCGGCGACGACGCCTTGGACCTCCTCGTCCTCACCGACGCCGCGGCGACCCGCGAGCGCGTCACGGCCGCCTTCACCGAGCACCTGGGGCAGGCCGGCCCCGACGACACGGCCCTGTTCTACTTCAGCGGCCACGGGTCCCAGCAGGACACGCCCCCGGAGCTGTGGTCGGTCGAGCCCGACCACCGCAACGAGACCATCGTCTGCGTCGACAGCCGCTCGCAAGGAGGGTGGGACCTCGCCGACAAGGAGGTGGCCACGCTCGCGGCCGGCGTCGCGGCATCCGGCTGCCACCTGCTCGTCGTCCTCGACTGCTGCCACTCCGGCGGGGGGACGCGCGACGTCGACGAGGTGGTGCGTCTCGCCCCCGAGGACCGCCGGGTGCGCCCGGCGAGCTCGTTCCTGCCCGGCGTCGTCGCGCAGGCCGGCGGCGCGTCCACGACGCGCGGCGTCCCACGATGGGCGACGCCGATGGCTCGGCACGTGCTCCTCGCCGCGTGCCGCTCCTCCGAGAAGGCTCGCGAGGTCACCGTCCTCGGCCGCCAGCGCGGCGTGATGTCCGCGGCGCTCGAGGCGACGCTCCTCGCCTCGGACGGCCGCCCCTCGTACCGCGACGTGCTCCGCGCCGTGACCGCCGAGGTGCTCGGACGCGTCGAGGAGCAGCATCCGCAGCTCGAGAGCACCGACGCCTCCGACCTGGACCGGCCCTTCCTCGGCGGCGCCCTGCCCGCGACCCCGCGGCCACTGACGCTGAGCCGCCTCCCTGACGGGTGGTCGATCGACTCCGGAGCGGTCCACGGCGTACCCGAGCCGATCGGCGAGGACACGACCGAGCTCGCGGTGTACCCGCTGACCGGCGAGACGTCGGGAGCGCCCCTCGCGGTGGCGACGGTGACGCGCGTGCTCCCCGACCGCAGCCTCGTCGCCCTGACCCCGGAGCTCGACCCGTCCTTCGTCTACCGCGCCGTCGTCACGTCGATCCCCCTGCGCCCGTTGACCGTTCGCGTCACTGGTGACGACGCTGGAACAGCCGCCCTACGGCGTGCCGCCGAGGAGGCCGACCACACGCTCGTCGATCTCGTCGACGCCGGTGAGCCCGGCGCGGACTCCCCCGGGCTCGTCGTCGAGTCCACTCCGGGCGGGTTCGTCATCACCCGCCCCGGGGTGCCGCGACCCCTCGTGCCCGTCGTCGCGGGTCCGGGCCGCGAGGAGCGCACCGTCGCGGCGCTCGAGCACGTGGCCCGCTGGCTGCGCCTGTCCACCCTGACCAACCCGGCCACCCACCTGCCCGCCGATGCCGTCCGCATCGAGGTGAGCACCCCGGACGCGCCGGCCACGGCCCCCACGGGGGCAGGCGGCACGCTCTGCGTCGCCTACACGGCGCAGGGCCCGCCCCGGTTCACCGTGTCGGTGACGAACACGACCGAGAGCCCGCTCTGGGCCGCGCTGCTCGACCTCACCGAGACCTACGGCATCTTCACCGACGCGTTCCCGGCAGGATCGATCGCACTGGGGCCCGGCGAGTCGACGGCGGTGGACCTCGTGGGCCAGGTGTCCGACGCGCTGTGGGAAGCCGGGACCGTGTCGGTGACCGACGTGCTCATGCTCGTCACGAGCACCCTCGAGTTCGACCCGCGCACCCTCGAGCAGGACGAGCTCGACGTCACGGTGCCGCCCGTCCCGGCGCCCGTGCGCGGTGTCGACACGTCGGTCGCTGTCGGTACGAGCCAGCCCGCGACCTCGTTCGACGGGGTGCTGCGCAGCGTCCGGACGCGCCGGGCCACCCCGGTCGCCCGGGCCGGGTCGGTGGCCGACTGGCGCACCGACACCGTCCGCGTCGTCACGTCACGGCCACGCGCCTGAGCGGGCCCCACCGGCCAGCCAGCCCCTACGCTCGAGGGACCCGATGCAGGAGGTCTCATGGCACAGCCCCAGTCCGGCATCTTCGCCCTCGGCACCGTCGCCCACACCTACCTCGAGCTCGACCTGCGCGAGGGCGCCGACGCCGGAGCCCTCGCCGCCGCCGTCGCGCAGCTGTGCGCGAGCCACACGACGATGGGCGGGGTCAACCAGGTGGCCGGCTTCCGGCCCGGGCTGTGGTACGGCGTCTCCCCGTCGACGTCGCCGCCCGACGTGTCCGGCTTCGACGAGCCGGTCATCGGCCGCGACGGTTTCACGATGCCGGCCACCCAGCACGACGTCGTGCTGTGGGTCGCCGGTGGCTCCTACGACGTCGTCTTCGACGCCGTGCTCCTCGTCCTGGACCGGCTCGACCCGCACGCGACGCTGGCCACCGAGACCCGCGGCTGGGTCTACCACCGTGACCTCGACCTCACCGGCTTCGTCGACGGCACCGAGAACCCGGCGCTGTCCGTCGCGCCCACCCAGGTGCTCGTGCCCGCTGGCCGGCCGGGCGCTGCGGGGTCGGTGCTGCTGCTCCAGAAGTGGGGCCACGACTCCGCCGCGTGGACGGCGCTCGGCACCACCGGACAGGAGCAGGTCATCGGCCGTACCAAGGCGGGCAACGTCGAGCTCGAGGACAAGCCGGAGACCTCCCATGTCGCCCGCACCGACCAGGACACCTACGGGCACATCCTGCGGCGCAACGTCGCCTACGGCACGGTCAGCGACCACGGCACGATGTTCGTCGGCTTCGCCGCAAGCCGGCGGCCGCTCGCCGCGATGCTCGACAGCATGGCCGGTGTCGACGAACCGCGCGACGCGCTGACCCGCTACGCGACGCCGCTGACGGGCGCGTACTACTTCGTCCCCTCGACCGACGACCTCGTCGCCCTCGCGCCGGACCTCGACGACGACTGACGACGGCCGACGCGCCGGGTGGCAGTCGAGTCAGTCCTCGGGCTCCCACTCGACGAGCCCGTCGAGCGGGCGCCGGTCCCCCTCGATCGTGAGTGCGTCGACGGGCAGGCGCCCGTACATGACCAGGACGAGGTCACCGGCCGGGGCCGACGCCGTGACGTCGACCTCCTCGGCTCTGGCGTCGCCGAGTCGCTCGACCCGAGCCCCCTCGGCCGACAGCCGCAGGCGCCAGGCGGAGCCCTCCGTGGCCCGGTAGACCACCGTCGCCGGCTCGTGCGGCCACGGGCTCGGCGTCGCGACGCACGTGGAGAGGAACTCGTCGACGCCGTCGAGGGCCACCAGCTGCGGCAGGGCCTGCGGCGTGCCGACGGCCACCTGGGCGTCCCACGTGTGCACGGCGACCTCCTGCAGCTGGTGCCGGGCCACGGCCCCGCTGGTCTGAGGCGACTGCGACGAGCCCCACCAGGTCCAGCACGGCCGGTCCGGTCCGGCCTCGGCGAGTGCGTCGACCAGGTGCTGCGTCGACGTCGCGAGCCAGGCGTCCAGCGCCTCGCGGTCGCGGGGTGCGGCCGCCGCTTCGGGGTCGGGGACCACGCGTCCGGTGGCCGCGGCACCCAGGGCTACCGTGGCGGCCCACGACCTGCGTCCCGCACCGATGTGCTGCGCCAGGTCGTGGACGGTCCAGCCGGGGCACGAGGGCACCGGGGCGTCGAGGTCGGGCGCGGACGTCACGGCCTCGCGAAAGGCGGTCGACCGCTCGTCGATGAGACGCAGCAGGTCGGGGAGCTCGAGGGTGGGGTGCACGGGCGGATGTCTAGCATTCCCCAGCGGGGCCCGACCACTGAGTTTTCGTCCGGACGCCCAGCAGTGCGACTCGACCCGGCGCTGGGGGGAGCCGTCGGCTC
>JAEXXY010000332.1 GCA_023451855.1 Actinomycetes bacterium | reverse complement strand
AAGCCGAGCGCCAGCAGCGGCACGAGGAGCGACCCGAGGACCGCTGCGGCTCCCGGCGTGGCCGGGCCGCCGAGGGTGAACAGCGCGAAGACCGCGGAGCCGGCGCCGTACCCGACGACGAACCCCGGCACGACGCCCCAGCGCGCCACCTGGCTCCACGCGTCGGGACCGACGCGGAGCCGCTCCGTGGCGACGACGCGTCGGGCGAACCGGAAGGCAACGTGCACGAAGACCAGCAGGAGCAGCACGGGCGTCACCGAGAGCGTCACCCCGGCGGCGGTGCCGACCGACTGCCCGTGGCCGAGGAACCAGACGGCGCTGCCCACGGACACCGCGGAGAACCAGCCGAGCGAGCTCTCGGGCGCGGCCACCCAGCCGATGAGGGCGGGCAGGCCGACGACCGACCACGTACCGACCGCGGCGAGCAGGCCGGCGCGCAGGGCCGCCGGGACGGCGGACGACGGGGTGGGGCTCGTGGCGGGCAGCGGACTCACTCCTGACGGGCGGACGTGCGGTCGCCTCCATGGTCGGCGCTCGGCCTGCCGGGAGCGAGCCCCCACGCCGGGAGCGCCCGAACTCGTCGCCTCAGCTCCCGGCCCCACCGTCGCACCCCAACTCCACACTGCCCCAAGCGGCGTGACCAACAGAGCAGGCCAACGGCCTGACAGCGACAGGCGGACGACGGAGACTGGAGATGAAAGGGAGTGACCCTCCATGACCACCATCCGCTCCCGAGCCACGACGCTCCTCGCCCGCGTCCTCGGCCCCCTCCTCGCCCTCGTCGTCGCGACCCTCGTCGCAGCCCCGGCGCCGGCCCAGACGGCCGCGGCCCGCTCCTCGTCCGGCACCGGTCTCGTCGCCGCGGCAGTCGCCTACGCCGGCACCGTCTACCTCACCTTCGACGACGGCCCCAGCGCCACGTACACCCCACAGGTCCTCGCGGTGCTGCGGAAGTACGGCGTCAGGGCGGTCTTCTTCGAGGTCGGGCAGAACGTGTCCTGGTACCCATCGGTCACCCGCACCCTGCGCACCTACGGCAACAAGATCGGCAACCACACGTGGAGCCACCCCGACCTCACGACGCTGTCGTCGGCGTCGGTCAGCACGCAGCTGAACCGCATGGAGAGCGTGCTCGGCTACCGGCCGCGCTGCGTCCGCCCGCCCTACGGTGCGACGAGTGCCCGGATCGCGGCGATCATCGCCGCCCGCGGCCAGCGGCAGATCCTCTGGACCGTGGACCCGCGCGACTGGGCGCGCCCCGGCACGTGGGCGATCGTCGACCGGGTCCTCGCGAACGTCCGCGACGGCTCGCGGATCCTGCTGCACGACGGCGGGGGCAACCGCTCGCAGACCGTCGCGGCCCTCGACCTGCTCATCCCCCGCCTCCGCGCCCGCGGGTTCGTCCTCGGCCTCATGGCCTGCTGACGCGCCCGCACGGCGCCGACGGGCGCGACCCGGCGTCCGGCGGCTCCCTCCCCCGGACGTCGGCCGGGCGGCCACCCGTGTGGGTGGCCGCCCGGAAGACGTGCTGCGTGCGACGAGGGGTGCGTCAGCCGGCGAGGCCCTTCATGATCTCGCGCATGAGCTCGGCCGTCTCGGACGGCGTCTTGCCCACCTTGACGCCGGCGGCCTCGAGGGCCTCCTTCTTGGCCTGGGCGGTGCCCGAGGAGCCCGACACGATGGCGCCGGCGTGGCCCATCGTCTTGCCCTCGGGGGCCGTGAAGCCGGCGACGTAGCCGACGACCGGCTTGGTCACGTGCTCCTTGATGTAGGCCGCCGCGCGCTCCTCGGCGTCGCCGCCGATCTCGCCGATCATGACGATGGCGTCGGTGTCGGGGTCGTTCTGGAACGCCTCGAGGCAGTCGATGTGCGTCGTGCCGATGATCGGGTCGCCACCGATGCCGACGGCCGAGCTGAACCCGAAGTCACGCAGCTCGTACATCATCTGGTAGGTCAGCGTGCCCGACTTCGAGACGAGGCCGATGCGGCCGGTGCCCGAGATGTCGGCCGGGATGATGCCGGCGTTGGAGACGCCCGGCGTGATGAGGCCGGGACAGTTCGGGCCGACGATGCGCGTCGTGCCCTTGTCCTTGGCGTAGTTGTAGAACTCGGCGGTGTCCCTGACCGCGACACCCTCGGTGATGACGACGACGAGCGGCACCTCCGCATCGATGGCCTCGACGGCGGCGGCCTTGGTGAAGGCGGCCGGCACGAAGATGACGCTGACGTTCGCGCCGGTCTGCGCGACGGCGTCGGCCACGGAGCCGAAGACGGGGACGCTGACGCCACCCTCGAAGTCGACGGTGGTGCCGGCCTTGCGCGGGTTGACGCCGCCGACGATGGTCGTGCCCGACTTGAGCATGCGCTGCGTGTGCTTCATGCCCTCGGAGCCGGTCATGCCCTGGACGATGACCTTGGAGTCAGCGTTGAGGAAGATAGCCATGGTTGATCGTTCTCTCTCTCGGACTCTCGGGTTCAGGCCTGCGAGGCCAGCTCGGCGGCGCGGCGCGCGGCACCGTCCATCGTCGGCTCGATCGTCACGAGGGGGTGGTTGCGCTCCTGCAGGATGCGGCGGCCCTCCTCGACGTTGTTGCCGTCGAGGCGCACGACGAGCGGGCGGTTCTCCTCGTCGCCGAGCGCGTCGAGCGCGCCGACGATGCCGTTGGCCACGGCGTCGCACGCCGTGATGCCGCCGAAGACGTTGACGAAGACGCTCTTGACCTGCGGGTCGGACAGGATGATGTGCAGGCCGTTGGCCATGACCTCGGCGCTCGCGCCGCCGCCGATGTCGAGGAAGTTGGCCGGCTTCTGGCCGCCGAACTCCTCGCCGGCGTAGGCGACGACGTCGAGGGTGCTCATGACGAGCCCCGCACCGTTGCCGATGATGCCGACCGAGCCGTCGAGCTTGACGTAGTTGAGGTCCTTCTCCTTGGCGGCGGCCTCGAGCGGGTCGGCCGCGGCCTTGTCCTCGAGCGCGGCGTGGTCCGGGTGGCGGAACGCGGCGTTGGTGTCGAGGGAGACCTTGCCGTCGAGGGCGATGATCTGCCCGTCCTCGGTCTTGACGAGCGGGTTCACCTCGACGAGCGTCGCGTCCTCGTCGTGGTACACCGTCCACAGCTTCTGGATGACGTCGGCGATGGCGGGCTTGTCGGCGTCGTCGAAGCCGGCGGCGTCGACGATCTCCTGCGCCTTGGCGGCGTCGATGCCGGTGTTCGGGTCGACGGCGATGCGCGCGAGGGCCTCGGGGCGCTCGACGGCGAGCTGCTCGATCTCCATGCCGCCCTCCTTGGAGCACATGGCGAGGTAGGTGCGGTTGGCACGGTCGAGCAGGATCGAGAAGTAGTACTCCTCGGCGATGCGGGCGCCCGCGGCGATCATCACGGTGCCGACGGTGTGGCCCTTGATGTCCATGCCGAGGATCTGCTCCGCGTGCGCCTGCGCCTCGTCGGGGCTCTTGGCGACCTTGACGCCGCCGGCCTTGCCGCGACCTCCGGTCTTGACCTGCGCCTTGACGACGGTGACGCCGCCCGACGTCTTGCCGATCCGCTCGGCGGCGGCACGCGCCTCCTCGGGCGTCGTCGCGGTGGCGCCTGCGAGCACGGGGACTCCGTGCTTCTCGAACATGTCGCGGGCTTGGTACTCGAAGAGATCCACGGGTGGGGTCCGTCCTCGTCGTCGATGGGGTCGACTGCGCCGAGGAGGCGTCCGCCGGGCCACCCACGTGTGCACGCGGTCGGTCCTCGCGCCAGGGCGCAACCGAAAGAAGGCTGACCCTCGGACTCTAGTGCCCCCGGACCGGTGCCGATGTCACCGGGTGCGGGCGACGGGACGTGGATCACACCCGGCGTCCACGTCGTGGCCACCACGCA
>JAEXXY010000329.1 GCA_023451855.1 Actinomycetes bacterium | reverse complement strand
GTGCCATCCCTCCCGCGCCGACCGGGCCGGCTCCCGCTCCATCGCGTGTCACCGCGACACGGGGACTGGGGACGAGCCTGGCCCGCGCCGTCCGCAGGGCCCTGGGACGGATCACGGCGTCCCGGACGACGAGGAGCGGACCCGCCGAGACGGCGTCCCCCGCGCCCACCGCGGCGCCCACGACCCGCGCCAGCCTCGCGGCCGAGATGCCGTCGGTCCTGGTGCCGGGGCAGACGTTCACCGTGCGCGTGCGGCTCGCCCGCGGCCGGCTCACCCCCACCGAGGGCACCGCGAGCGTCACCGAGACCGTCGAGGTCGTCGCCGAGCGGCCGGTGTCGGTGCAGGTGTTCGCCAAGGACAACGTCGAGGTGCTCGACCGCGAGCCGAAGGTCTTCGGCCTCCCGTCCGGCGACTGGGCCAGCGAGCTGACCTTCAGCGCGCGACCCCTTGCTGACGGGCCGGTCGCGGTCGCCGTCGTGCTGCGCCAGGGCTGGGTGCCCGTGGCGAACGTGCGGCTCGAGGCCACGGCCGGGGCGGCGTCGATCCTGACGCCCCCGCCGGTGAGCACGACGGTGCACCCCGGCATCGACGCGCCCGAGCTCGACGGGCTGCCCTGCCTCGACATCGTCGAGTGCCGGCGGCCGAACGGGGACCGCGTGTACTCCTACGCCGTGCGGCTCGTGCCGGGGGAGGAGCCGAGGCTGTTCGAGTCCGAACCGGTCGTCGGGCGTGACGACTTCGTCCGCGAGCGCATCGCCGAGGTGGAGCACGTCATCCGCGACCCCGACCTCAGCGACGCCCGGCGCCTCAAGCAGCTGCAGAACACCGGCTCGCTCCTGTTCGACCAGTTCTTCCCCGAGGACATGCGCGCCCACCTGTGGGCCAACCGCGACCGGGTCGCCGACCTCATCGTCTACACGGACGAGCCGTGCGTGCCCTGGGAGCTGTTCCACCTCAAGCCGGCCCGCGGCAAGCGTGGAGTGGAGCCGCGGTTCCTGGCCCAGGGTGGGCTCGTCCGCTGGCAGCTCGGCAGCTTCCCGCCACAACGGATCCGGGTCCGCTCCGGCAAGGCCCGAACGATCTGCCCCGAGTACGCCGACCCCATGTTCAAGAACGACGTCGGCCTGATCGAGGCCGCGTACCTGCACGAGCGCTTCGGGGCGCGACCGGTCACGGCCACGCCCAACGGCGTCGAGCGCGTCCTGCGGGCAGGGTCCTTCGACCTGCTGCACTTCTCCGGTCACGGTGCCGCCGACGCCGCGGACATCGCCGACGCGAAGGTGCTGCTCAAGGGCCGGCGTCGCGGGCAGGAGGTGCTCCAGGAGTTCCTCACCTCCACCGACGTGTCGCAGAACGTCGCGTGGTCGGCGGCCGGGCAGCCCGGGCCCGTCGTCGTGCTCAACGCCTGCCAGACGGGGCGTGGCGGTGAGCTGTTCACGACCGTCGGCGGGTTCGCCAAAGCCTTCCTCGACGCCGGGGCATCAGCCTTCGTGTCGTGCCTGTGGTCGGTGCACGAGGAGCCGGCCCGCGTCTTCGTCGAGACGCTCTACGACGAGCTGCTGCGGGGCACGCCGATGTCGCGGGCCACCGCCGCCGCGCGGACCGCCGCCCGTGAGGCGGGTGACCCGACGTGGCTGGCCTACGTCGTCTACGCACGCCCTGACGCGGTGCTCGAAACCGCCTGAGCCGCAGACCCGCCCGACCCGCCCTCCCATCACCGCACCACCTGCACCACCATCCGCATCACCGCCCGCACCACCACCACCCGCATCACCTCCTGGCGAGAAGGAAGGAAACGGCCATGGCACGCAAGGCCCTCTGCGTCGGCATCAACGAGTTCGCGTCGCTCCCGCGGACGAGCTGGCTCCACGGCTGCGTCAACGACGCCAACGACATCGCGGCAGGACTGCGCGCGTTCGGGTTCACCGCGCGCAACACCACGGTCCTCACCGACTCCGACGCCACGAAGAAGAACATCATGGCCGCGCTCACCGACCTCGTCGGCAAGGCCAAGGCCGGCGACACCATCGTCTTCACCCTCTCCAGCCACGGCACGCAGGTGCCCAACGAGCCCGGCGGTGACTACGAGCCCGACGGCCTCGACGAGGCGTTCGCGTGCCACGACATCCGCCAGCGCGGCAACCAGTGGGACCGCGACACCGTCATCGTCGACGACGAGCTGCGCGACCTCTTCGCGTCGGTGCCGAACGGCGTCCTGCTCGAGGTGCTCCTCGACACGTGCCACAGCGGCACGGGCCTGCGCGACCTCGAGGAGGTCATGCAGGCGGCCGTCCTCGGCCGGGCGCCCCGGTTCCTGCCGCCGCCGACACCTGCGGGCCTCGAGCAGGTCCGCTCGATCCGTGCCCTCGCGCCGCCCAGGACCGTCGACCGCAAGGCCCTCGTCGAGCTGACCAAGGGCCGGCGTGCCGGCGCCAAGCCGGTGCTCTTCGCCGCGTGCAAGCCCGACCAGACCGCTGCCGACGCCACCTTCGACGGCCGCTCCAACGGCGCCTTCACCTACCTGTTCCTCCAGGCGCTCAAGGGCAACCCGACCGCCACCCGCACCGAGCTGCTGCGTTCGGTCACCTCCGGGCTCAAGGGCGGCGACTTCAGCCAGCGTTCGACGCTCGAGGGTCCGGTGGCCTCGAAGAAGGTCGGGTTCGGCCAGCCCTGGTGACCGACGCCACAGGTGGGCACCCTCACACGCGAGCGCGCTGCCGGGGTGCGCGACGCGACGGCATACTCGGTCGCAGCCGACCCCGGCACGATGCAGCCCAGACGCAAGGTGGCGATCCGAGCATGTCCCGACTCCAGCAGACCGATGGCCTCACCGAGGAGCAGACCGAGCTGGTCAAGCTCGTCCGCGAGTTCGTCGACGAGCAGATCATCCCGGTCGCGACCGAGCTCGAGCACCGCGACGAGTACCCGACCGAGATCGTCGAGGGGATGAAGGAGATGGGGATCTTCGGGCTGATGATCCCCGAGGAGTACGGCGGCCTCGGCGAGTCGCTGCTCACCTACGCCCTGTGCGTCGAGGAGATCGCCCGCGGCTGGATGAGCGTCAGCGGCATCATCAACACCCACTTCATCGTCGCCTACATGCTGCTGCAGCACGGCACCGACGAGCAGAAGCAGCGCTACCTGCCGAAGATGGCCACCGGTGAGGTCCGCGGCGCGTTCTCGATGAGCGAGCCGGGTTGCGGCAGCGACGTGTCCGCGATCAAGACCAAGGCCGTCCAGGGCGACGACGGCGAGTGGACGATCAACGGCCAGAAGATGTGGCTCACCAACGGCGGCTCGGCCAACCTCGTGGCCGTCCTCGTCAAGACCGACACCGGCGCCGACTCGGTCTACAAGAACATGACGACGTTCCTCATCGAGAAGGAGCCCGGCTTCGGCGAGACGGCCCAGGGCATCACCGTGCCCGGCAAGATCGAGAAGATGGGCTACAAGGGCGTCGACACCACCGAGCTCATCCTCGACGGGCACCGCACCACCGGCGCGCAGATCCTCGGCGGCGAGCCGGGGAAGGGCTTCTACCAGATGATGGACGGCGTCGAGGTGGGCCGCGTCAACGTCGCCGCCCGCGGCTGCGGCGTCGCGCGTCGGGCCTTCGAGCTCGGCGTGTCCTACGCCCAGCAGCGGGAGACCTTCGGCAAGAAGATCGTCGAGCACCAGGCCGTGCTCTTCCGCCTCGCCGACATGGCCGTCAAGGTCGAGGCCGCCCACGAGATGATGGTCAAGGCGGCCCGCACCAAGGACTCCGGGCAGCGCAACGACCTCGAGGCCGGCATGGCCAAGTACCTCGCGTCGGAGAACTGCGCCCAGGTCGTCGAGGACTCCTTCCGGATCCACGGCGGCTACGGCTACTCCAAGGAGTACGAGATCGAGCGGCTCTACCGGGAGGCGCCGATGCTGCTCATCGGGGAGGGCACCGCCGACATCCAGCGGATGATCATCGGTCGTCGCCTCGTCGAGGAGTACAAGCTCAAGTCCTGAGGCCGTGGTCACGAGGTGCCCTGAGCGCAGCGCCCGGGATGCGAGGATGGAGACATGAGCCTGCAACCGAAAGGTCCGGGGGGACGACCGGGATTCGCGACGCTCTCCCTCGACTACCCCATGTCACTCGGCATCTTCGACAAGTACGAGGACGCCCAGCGGGCCGTGGACACCTTGTCCGACAAGGCGTTCCCGGTCGAGAACTGCCTCATCGTCGGCACCGAGCTCAAGCAGCTCGAGCGCGTCACCGCTCGCCTCACGTGGGGCCGCGTCGCGCTCGGCGGCATGCTCTCCGGTGTCTGGCTCGGCCTCTTCGTCGGCCTCGTCCTCATGCTGTTCACCCAGACCTCCAACCCCCTCAACCTCCTGCTGCTCACCGTCGTCTACGGCGCCGGGTTCGGCCTCATCTGGTCGCTCGTCGGCTACTCCTTCACCCGCGGCGCGCGCGACTTCTCCTCGGTGAGCCAGGTCGTCGCCACGAAGTACGAGGTGTTCTGCGAGCACAAGTTCGCCCAGCAGGGCCGCGCGATCCTCGCGGAGGCCGGCATCG
>JAEXXY010000050.1 GCA_023451855.1 Actinomycetes bacterium | reverse complement strand
GGCCAGCGCCTCCCACCCGTGGGCGAGGAAGCGGGGGTCGGCACCGCGGAAGGTCTGGACGGCGACGTCGGGGTCGCCGAGGAGCACGACGCGGGGACCGGCGTGAGCCACGACGCGCAGCAGGCGGGCGGCGGCGGCGGTGACCTCCTGCGCCTCGTCGACGACGACGAGGTCGAGGCGCGCATGCAGGCGGTCGAGCGCATCGGGGTCGTCCTCGAGGCGCTCGGCGACGGCGGTGAGCACCCATGCCGGGTCGTAGGAGCCGTGCCGGCTGAAGGAGGTGACCTGGTCGTACTCGCGCAGGACGTGCGCGGCGGCGACCCACTCGGGGCGCTCGTGCTCGACGCCGAGGGAGTGCAGGTCGTCCGGGCCCTGGCCGTGCTCGACGGCACGCATGAGCAGGTCGCGCAGCTCGTTGCGGAACCCCCGGGTGGCCAGGGCCTCGCGCAGGGCGTCCGGCCAGTCGGGTCCGGGCACCTCGCCCGACGCGTGCCCGGCGAGCAGGTCGCGCAGGATGACGTCCTGCTCGGGGCCGTTGAGCAGCCGCGGGCTGGGATCCCCGCGCAGCGCAGCCTCGGCGCGCAGGACGCCGAACCCGAACGCCTGCCACGTGCGGGCCAGCGGCTCGGTGGTCGTGCCGGCGAGGCGGGCCGTGACCCGCTGGCGCAGCTCGGCTGCCGCCGACCGGCTCGAGGTGAGCAGGAGGCAGTGGTCGGCGCGGACGCCACGAGTGCGCACGGCATCGGCGACGAGCTCGACGGCGAGGGTGGTCTTGCCGGTACCGGGGGCACCGAGCACCCGCAGCACGCGCGCGTCGGAGTCGAGGGCCGCCTGCTGGGACGCGTCGAGACGCACCTGCCGCGCGACCGGGACCGGGGCGCGACGCAGGATGACCACCGGAGGATTCCATCACGCCCCGCCGACACCGGCACGGCGCCCCACGATGGGCGTCTCGGGCGGTTTCTCCGTTTTCGGCGTGGCCCCGGACGGCCGGGCGTACCGTCGAAGGCGTTTCATCGCCCTGTGTGCTCACTCGTTCGGGGACGTGACGCCGATGTCGATGTGGGACGACCTGCCGCAACCGGTCCAGAACTCCGGAGCGTTGGACGGGCTGCGCCCGTTGCTCCAGGACCTCGACACCTCGGGGCCGACGGAGGTGAGCGATGCCGACGGCGCGTGGGACGTCTGGACCTTCGACCAGGACCTGACCCGCGCCCTCGCCCTCGACCCGCGCACCGGCGGGTTCGGCGCGAGCCAGGGTTCGACGGGCACCCCGGTGGAGTTCACCGACCCGCACGTCGACGGTGACTTCTCGCTGCACAAGAGCGGCCCGGGCGGCACCCGCGACGGCGGGTGGCGGCTGCGGATCGCCTCGCCGGGCTTCCTCTTCCGGGTGCCGTTCCTGCGCGGCGCCATGCTCGACGGCCAGGGCCAGCTGCGCGCGGACCCGGCCAAGCCGCAGGTCGGGTTCGTCGTGCCGCGGGTGCGCTTCCGGGTGCAGCAGCTCGCCGGCGGCTCGGTCGGCGTCGACATCCTTTCGGCGACGACGTCCGGCACCCCGGTCGACCACATCTACGAGTTCATCCGGATGGACCCGCCCTACGCCCTCGTCGGGCCGAGCGACTGCGTCGGGTTCGCCTTCCGCACCGCGGTGCTCGACCTGTCGGGCACCGCCGGCCCGGGCGTGCCGGCGGGCGCCCGCGCGATGCCGGGCGACTGGCAGGGCTTCTACCTGCCCGAGGCGCGCCTCTTCGTCGCGCCGAACGGCATGGAGGGCATCGCCGTCAGCGCGGGCGTGCGCAACCTGTGGATCGGCATCGGCGTGCACGAGGGCGTCACCGGCGTCTTCGAGGCCGAGGTCGTCAACCGCGGCACGAACCCGAACGTCCGCGTCCACTTCCGCACGGACAGCGGCGAGCTCATCGCCGACCCGGGCACCGGGACGGCGATGCTGCCCGAGCAGTCGACGTTGTTCGTCGACGCGGACGGCGGGCTCGCTCCCCTGTCGACGACGATCGTCGTCGGCGGGGTCACCGCGACGCCCGCGAACACCGACCGCACGGCCGTGACGACGCCACCCACCGGCACCGTCGCGGTCACCGTGACCGTCACCGACGCCGCGGCGCACACGACGGTGCGCACCTTCAGCGTCGGGCGTCGCACCGAGCCGGTGACCCCGGGGGCGGCGGGCATGCCGGTCACCGTCACCGACACCTCGCACGAGGCGACGCGGGTCGTCATCGTGTCGCAGACCGGCACGAGCGCCCGCGTCGCGCTCGCGAACGGCGTGGCCGCCGACTGGTCGTGGACCGGCGGCAGCTCAGGCAGCCTGGCCGGCGCCACCGAGGCGGTGATCGACGTCGGCTCGGGCGCCACCGTCAGCGTCACCGCCACGACGACGACCGCGGCGCGGCAGCAGCTCGACGCCTACTTCCTCTTCGACCACCCGAGCCCGAGCGAGGGGCACGCCTACGCCGTCAACCCCGCCAACCTCAGCGTCTCCCCCGCGACCGACCGGACCCACCCCTCAGCGGGTCCGTCGTTCATCACCGACGCGGCCGCGCGCCGGTCGGTCGTGGGGGCCGGAACCGCCCTGACCGTCGACGGGTTCGCCTCCTACGAGGGCCCGGAGCAGCAGCCCGGCCACAACCAGGCGCTGAGCGAGCGGCGGATCACCGCGATGCTCGACGCGCTCGCCGCCGCCGGCTACACCAACGCCACGCGGGGCACCGCCCACGGCCACGGCCCGGCCCAGGCGAGCAGCGACCCCGCAGCGCCGCGCTGGTGGCACGCCACCGCCATTTCCGCAGCCGGACCCGCGCCGGTCACCGTGACCGCCGACCTGCACCGCGACCCGCCACCGCCGACCCACGACGACGACCCGGCCCCGCACCAGCCCGGCCGTCCCGACTGCTTCCACCTGCTCGGCGCCCGCGTCGAGCTGGTCCGCAGCACCTTCGTGCGCTGCGAGGTCCACGGCGAGTTCGACATCGAGACGGCCACCGAGCGACGGCTCGCCGCCCACGGCGCCGAACCGCTGCGGGCCGGCGACCGTCCCAATCCCAACGACGGCATCTGCACCTTCCTCGTGCGGCTGCGCATCGCCGAGGACCAGGGCTCCTGGGACATCACCGGCGAGTTCCGCGCCAAGGAGGGCGACCTCGACGGGCTCGCCGAGATGCGCGACTCGCAGGCGCACCCGGTCACCCTCAACATCCTCGGGGCCCTCAGCGTCCTGGCCCCGCTGACGTCGTCGGCCACCCAGCTGTCACCGGCCGCCGGGGCCGTGGTCGCGCTCGGGTCCGTCGCGCTCGGGGCGAGCGACCTGCTGAACACCAAGCGGCTGACGCTGCGCGGCGCCGAGGTCATCGTGTCGCAGGGCGTCCTCGGTGCCGACGGAATCACGACCGTCAGCGACCGCGGCACCGCGGTCAGCGTGCTGCTCGACGTCGAGGTGGCGTTCTGGTTCGACCTCACCCTCGTGCGGATCGACCCGAACATGCCGGTGACGACGCGGTACAAGGCGATCGGCGTCCGGTCGCAGTGGGGCACCGGCTCGGGTGGGTCGCTCGACTACGTGCCGCTGCCGATCTTCGACCCGAGCAAGGGCTACTCCCTCGACATCCCCGCCGGGTCGATGCACGCCGTGCCGCCGCTCGACAGCGTGCTGCGGATCATGGGTGTCCGGGTCAGCCGCGACAACCCGACCTACCTCGAGGTCGAGGTGGGCCTCGGGCTCGACCTCGGCATCATCACCATCGAGACGATCCGGGTGCGCGCCCGCGTCGACGGGCCCCCGCTCGACCTGCAGATCACCAAGCTCGCGGCCTCGATCGACATCCCCAACGTCATCACCGGGCGAGGGGAGGTCTCGATCGAGCCGGGCGGCTTCTCCGGCGCGCTCGACGTGCAGATCGAGCCGGTCAAGATCCGCGGCAGCCTGACCTTCACCTTCCGCCGGGCCGGCGGGGTCAGCGGCGTGCTGCTCGGGGCCGAGATCGAGTTCCCCGTGCCGCTCGTGCTCGGCAACTCCGGCCTCGGCATCTACGGCTTCCTCGTCGGCGTCGGCATCAACCACAAGCGCATCGAGGGCACCGGCCAGGTGCCGGCCCTCGACTGGCTGCGCGACCAGCTGGGCCGGCCCGGAGGCGTCATGAACGGCGCCGGCTGGGAGCTGCACCAGGGCGGGTTCGCTTTCGCCGCAGGCGTTCTCGTGGGCACGCTGGAGGGCGGCTACGTCATCCACCTCAAGGGCCTGGTCATCGTCGAGGTGCCGGGACCACGCCTGCTGTTCGTCATGAAGGCCGACGTCATCAAGATGCCGCCGGCCCTCAAGGACGCCAACCAGAGCGCCACCTTCCTCGCCGTCCTCGACCTCGACTTCGGCCGCGGCACCATCACCATCGGCATCGTTGCCGAGTACCAGATCGAGAAGATCCTCAAGGTGCGCGTGCCGGTCACGGCGTTCTTCGACACGAACGACGTCGAGTCGTGGCTCGTCGAGCTCGGCAACTACCAGGACCGGGTCACCGTCGAGGTGCTCGAGGTCATCACCGGCAGCGGCTACCTCATGATCCACGGCAACGGGATCACCCACGCGCAGCTGCCCGTCGACGGCCTGCCCGCAGCGCCGAACGGCCTCGCCATCGCCACGGGGTTCCACATCAGCGCGGTCCTCATGGGCAGCAAGTCGGTCGGCCTCTACCTCGAGGTCGCGGCCGGGTTCGACGCCATCGTCGGCTTCGACCCGTTCTTCATCGCCGGCAAGATCTACGCCCGCGGTGAGCTGCGGCTCTTCGTCATCAGCATCGGGGCCTCGGCCGAGCTGACCGTCATGGTCGGCAAGCGGACGATCAACGGCGTGGTCCGCGACGACCCGTACGTGCACGGCGAGGTGTGCGGCGAGATCGACCTGTTCTTCTTCTCGATCAAGGGCTGCGTGTCGTTGACGATCGGCGCCGAGCCGGAGGACAACCCGAAGGCCAAGCCGCTCGTGGCCGGCCTCGCCCTGGTGTCGCGCTCGCCGGCGCTCGTCGAGGGCAGCGCCACCGAGCGGGCCGTCGACGCCAAGATCGGCGACGGCGTCGACGTCGACGCCACCACGCCGCCGCCGATGCCCGTGGTCCCGATCGATGCCGTTCCCGTGCTGACGTTCTCGACGCCACCGCGCGTCGCTGCGAACTGCGTCATGGGCGGGAACCCCTTGGGGCAGAACGGCGCTGCCGCCAACCCATGGAGCCGCATCGGTGACCGCTGGTGGCGCTACGACGTCTCCTCGGTGACGCTGACCGGCGGGGCGCTCATCCCGGCCCCGCCGACCGGCAAGACGCCGAGCGTCTGGTGGACCGGCGCCCCGGCGGGCACGGCGGTGCCGACGACGGCGCTCGCCCTGCTCGACTGGCTGCCGACGCCCTTCTCCCGCGCGATCCCCTACGGCGAGCAGCTGACGACGAGCGTCACCGAGCGCTGGGGCACGGTGTGCCACCCGGCCGCGCCCGCAGCCCCGGTGCTGTGGACCTTCGACGGCAGGCCGGCCGGGCCGAGCGTCCCGGGCTGGCGCCTCGACGGCGTGGCGTGGCCCGACCCTCCGGGCACGACGCGCTCGGAGCCGGTCCAGGCACTGATGCGGGTGACCGAGCCGTGGCGCAGCGGCGACCCCGACATCGACCTGCTCCAGGGCACCGACCCCGCCGTCGTCCTCGCCGACGCCGTGCCGTGCCGGGGCGGGAGGGTGCGCCGGTCCGACGCCCGCCTGCCCGTCTCCCTCGTGGCGGGCACAGCGCTGACGGCCAGCGCGTCCGCGTCCGCATGGACCACCGGTGACGCGGTGACTCTCGACCTCATCGACGCCGGCACGCCCCTGCCCGACGTCATGGCCGCCCGTTCGACGACCGCGTGGAGCCCCGACACCGGCGGGGCCGGGGTCGGGTGCCGGGGCGCGATCCTCCGCAGCCCGCGTCGCGACTCTCTCGACCCGGCGCCGCTCGGCACCGACGAGGACCGCGAGGAGGTCAAGGAGGCTTGGGCCAGAACGAAGTTCGTGCCGGAGGAGCTGCGCGACGCCGTCCGGTTCTCACCCGACGGAGGGCTGCGCGGGGCGACGTTCCTGCTCCTCGTGCCCGAGCGGGCCGTCGGCGGCGGGCTCGTGCTGCGCGCAGAGGCCGCCGACCGCTCGGTGCTGCTCGACCGTCCCGTCAGCGGTGGCGACCTCGTGGGCTCCGGCCACCCGGTGCCGGCGCCGTGGCTCGACGCGTCGGGACCGTGGGTCGACCCGGTGCTGCGGGCGGGGCTCTACGCCGCGCGCCTCCGCGCCACCTCCGGGTCCGGGCTCATGTTCGTGCTCGTCGACCTGGACACGCTCCCGGACGAGACGGCGAGCGTCGTCGTCGGCTGGCGCCCCGAGGTGGCGGCCAAGCTCGACGAGCCCTTCTACGTCGTCGCCGCCACGGGCCTCGTCGGCTCCGAGGCGTGGCGCGAGGACTGGGACAGTACGACGTCCTCGGCCGACCAGGACGCCCTCCAGACCGCGGTGACCCAGGACCCCGACGACCGCGCCCTCCTCGAGCCGGGCCAGACGTGGACCGTGGCCGTCACGTGGACCGCCGCGTGGATGAAGCAGGACGCCCAGCCGGCGCCGACCGACACCGGCACCGTGCAGCCCGCCGTGACCCAGTCGTTCCGGTTCCGCACCGACGACGCCTCGGCCTACCCGAAGGTGCTCTCGCCGTGGCTCGTCGCGACCGCGCCCGGCATGGACGACGTCGGCGTGTTCTGCCGCGAGCCGGTGCGGATCGCCTTCGCGACGCAGAAGGTCGCTGCCCTCTACGACGCGCACGGCCGCACCCTCAAGGCCGTCGTTCGGTCGGCGTCGGGCGCCCACCCACCGGCCCCCGGCTCGACCGACCCCGGCTCTGCCTACGACATCACCCTCGACCCCGAGGCCCTGCTGACCCCGGCGAGCGGGCTGCAGGTGCTGACGCCGTGGGAGGACGCAGTGCGCGATGTCGTGGCCTCCGGCGGCGACGGCACGCGCTGCATCGACACGAGCGGCGAGCGGACCCTGCAGGAGGTGCTGACGCTCCCCTACGACTTCGAGCCGCTCACCGACTACCTCGTCGACGTCCACGCCGTCGCCCCGGGCGAGGGCACCACGACCGACAACCGCATCCACCGCATCGGGTTCACGACGTCGCGGTTCCTCGGTATCGACGACCTCGTCGCCTACATCGCGCCGGCGACGGTGCGGGGGCGGCTCGTGCCGTCCGGCGCCGCACTGTCCACCCTGCCGCTGCGGCCGAGCGGCGACGACGTCGACACGGCCTACCAGGCGGCGGGGCTCTCGGTGCCTGAGGTGCCCTCGTTCCCGGCGGTCGAGGTGCTGTGGTCGGGTGACGCAGTGCCGCAGCCCGTGGCGCTCGTCGTCGAGTGCAGCGAGCCGTTGTGGCGCTCGCGGGTCATGCCGGAGGTGGTCACCGGCCCGATCGACGCGAGCGACCCGACCCACAAGTGGTGGAAGGGAGTTCGTGGCGACTGGCTCTCGCTCCAGGGGAGCACGGCGCCCGTGGCTGGTGGGGACCTGCCACGGGCGACCGTGACCCGGATCGTGCGGTGCCCGGGCGACACGCGGGCCATCGCCCTGCTCGCCCCCGGCTCGCGCGGGCAGGAGGTGCGCCTCGACCTCGTCGTCGCCGCCGACCCGCTCGCGGGAGTCGCCGAGGTCCGTCGGACCTGCGTACGGATGGGCCTGCTCCGGGCCCCCTGGGAGGTGGAGGACTGATGGCACTCCTCGCGAGCAGCCGGCTCTTCCGGGCAGAGGCGATGCGCGTCGACTGGGGGCGCGTCGTCGAGGCGCAGGTGGAGCAGGTGCACCGGTCGCAGTCGCCCCTCGCCGACAAGCTCATGCCGTCGGGTCGCCAGCTCGAGGAGGCGAAGCGACGCTCCCGCGACCTGCACGTGTGGTGGGCGTGCAGCCCGCGCCTCGGGGTGCCGCGCGCCCCGTTCACCGTGTGGGCGCGCGTCCCGAAGGACCCGCTGGCCACGGTCGCCACCGTCACCGCGCCGGGCGCGACCGGCGAGGCGCCGATCACCGCGTGGCACGTCGAGGCCGCGGTCGTCGAGCTGTCGGTGGCGCCGTCCGACTC
>JAEXXY010000019.1 GCA_023451855.1 Actinomycetes bacterium | reverse complement strand
CCCCCACCCGGAGCCGACGACGCCGGCGCCGCCGCGGTGCGCGCCGCGGCGGCGCGCAGCTCGAGGTACTGGTCGACGCCGCCGGGCAGGTCGCGCACCCGACCATCGCCGAGCAGGGCCAGCTGGTGGTCGCAGACCCGCTCGAGCAGGTACCGGTCGTGCGAGACGACGACGAGCGTCCCCGCCCACCCGTCGAGGACGTCCTCGAGCGAGGTGAGCGTCTCGATGTCGAGGTCGTTGGTCGGCTCGTCGAGCACGAGGACGTTCGGCTCGGTGAGCAGCAGGCGCGTCAGCTGCAGGCGACGCCGCTCGCCGCCGGAGAGGTCGCCGACGCGGGTCTGCTGGCGTCCACCCGGGAAGCCCAGACGCGTCGCCAGCTGGCTCGCGCTGACCTCCTTGCCCCCGAGCGTCGTGTACTGGCGCACGTCCTCGACGGCCTCGATGACCCGCCACTGCTCGAACCGCTCGAGTTCGCGCACCTCCTGGGTCAGGTGCGCGATGGCGACGGTCTTGCCGACCTTGCGCCGCCCGGCGCTCAGGGGCACCTCGCCGGTGAGGGCGCGCAGCAGCGTCGACTTGCCCGAGCCGTTGACGCCGACGATGCCGACGCGCTCGCCGGGCGCGAGGCGCCACGTGACGTGGTCGAGCAGGGTGCGCTCGTGCGGCGGCTCGCCGACGGTCAACGTGGCGTCCTCGAGGTCGAGGACGTCCTTGCCGAGGCGTCGCGTCGCGAACGACACGAGCTCGACGTTGTTGCGGGGGTCGGGCTCGTCGGCGATGAGGGCGTTGGCGGCCTCGATGCGGAACTTCGGCTTGCTCGTGCGGGCCGGGGCGCCGCGGCGCAGCCAGGCCAGCTCCTTGCGCATGAGGTTGGAGCGGCGTTCGGCCACGACGCCGGCGAGGCGGTCGCGCTCGGCCTTGGCGAGCACGTAGGCCGCGTAGCCGCCCTCGAAGGAGCTGACGCCTCCGGACTCGACCTCCCACGTCGTCGTCGCGTACGCGTCGAGGAACCAGCGGTCGTGGGTGATGGCGACGGTCGCGTTGCCCGGACGGGGGCGGCGGTGGCCCAGGTGGTCGGCGAGCCAGGCCACGCCCTCGACGTCGAGGTGGTTGGTCGGCTCGTCGAGCAGGAGCAGCTCGGGGTCCTCGACGAGGAGGCGCGCGAGGGCGAGCCGGCGGCGCTCGCCACCGGACTTGGGCCCGACGCGGCTGTCGAGCCCGCCCATCGCCTCGGCCCCGATGCCGCCGAGCAGTCCGGTGAGCACGTCGCGGATGCGGGGGTCGCCGGCCCAGACGTGCTCGGGCCGGTCGCCGAGGACGGCCTCGCGGACGGTCCACTCGGGGTCGAGCGCGTCGTCCTGGCTCAGCATCCCGATGCGGATGCCGTCGTCGCCGCCCTGCTTGCTGATGCGGCCCGAGTCGGGCTCCTGCAGGCCCGCCATGACGCGCAGCAGCGTCGACTTGCCGCCGCCGTTGACGCCGACGATGCCGATGCGGTCGCCGGTGAGGACGCCGATGCTGACGTCGTCGAGGACGTGGGCGGTGCCGAAGACGAGGGAGACGCGTTCGAGGGAGACGAGGTTGGCCATCGGAGCGCAACCCTATGCCGCCTGAAGCACCCCGGCCGAATCCCGACCGAATCCTTGGTCAGTCGCGGGGGGTGGCGACGACGTGCGCGCCGTGGACCGGGCCCTTGGCACGGCGCAGGTCACGACACAGGTCGGAGGCCGCGAGCGACACCGACAGGTCGAGGGCCGCCTCGCGGCTCGCGGTGAGGAAGGCGACCGTGGGCCCCGACCCCGAGACGACGCCGCCGAGGGCACCGAACTCGACGCCGGCGTCGCGCAGCTCGCGCAGCTGGGGCCGCAGCGAGAACGCCGCCGGCTCGAGGTCGTTGTGCAGCGCGGCGCCGAGGGCGGCTGGGTCGCCCGAGCGGAGCGCGGCCATGAGCTCGGCGCTGACGTGCGGCTCGGGGACGTCCACCCCGTCGCGCTCGCGGATGCGGTCGCACTCGGCGTACACCTCCGGCGTCGACAGGCCGGTGTCGCTGACGGCGAAGACCCAGTGGAAGGTGCCGCGGGCGAGGACGGGGGCCAGCTGCTCGCCGCGCCCGGACCCCATGGCGTTGCCGCCCGCGAGCGGGAACGGCACGTCGCTGCCGAGCAGGGCCGCCAGCTCGGCGAGGTCGTCGCGGTCGAGGCCCAGGCCCCACAGCTGGTCGCACGCGAGGAGGGTGGCGGCGGCGTCGGCCGAGCCGCCCGCCATGCCACCGGCGACCGGGATGTCCTTGTCGATGCGGATCGAGAGCGCTTCGTCAACCGACCACCGCTCGGCGACGAGCCGGGCCGCCCGGACCGCGAGGTTGTCGCCGTCGGTCGGGATGAGGCTCTTGTAGGTGCCCGTGGGCACGACCTGCCAGTCGTCCCACCGGGCCACCGAGACCTCGTCGTGCAGTGACACGGCCTGGTAGACGGTCGCGAGCGAGTGGTAGCCGTCGGGCCGGCGGGGCCCGACGCGCAGCTCGAGGTTGACCTTGGCCGGGACCCGCACGGTCACCGCACCCGGCAGGGTCGGAGCGACAGTCATGCGCCCACCCTAGGGGTCACGTGGGGTCGCCCGTGTCCGGCCGCGCAACCTGCGGCTTGGCGGCCGCGATCCGCGCGAAGGCCGCGATGTCGAGCTGCTCGCCGCGGGTCCTCGGGTCGATGCCGGCCGCGCGCAGGGCCTCCTCGGCGAGGGCGGGTGAGCCCGCCCACGACGCGAGGGCGCCGCGCAGGGCCTTGCGCCGCTGGAGGAACGCGGCGTCGATGCACCGGAACACCTCCTCGCGGGTCGCCGTCGTCTCGGGCGGCGTGCGCCGCCGCAGCGACACGAGCCCCGAGTCGACGTTGGGGGCGGGCCAGAAGACGTTGCGACCGACGCGTCCGGCGAGCTCGACGTCGGCGTACCAGGCGGCTTTGAGGCTGGGGACGCCGTAGATCTTGCCGCCGGGTCTGGCCGCGAGGCGCTCGGCCACCTCGAGCTGGACCATGACGAGGACCCGCTCGAGGGTCGGGAAGTGCTGCAGGAAGGAGAGCACGACCGGCACGGAGATGTTGTACGGCAGGTTGGCCACGAGGGCTGTCGGCTGCGGCTTGGGCAGCTTGGTCACCGTGAGGGCGTCGGCGGCCACGAGCCGCAGCTTGTCGGCGTTCTGCGGCTGCAGGCGGGCCACGGTCTCCTCGAGCGCGCCGGCCAGGCGGGGGTCGACCTCGACCGCCGTGACGTGCCGGACGACGGGCAGCAGCGCCAGGGTCAGCGAGCCGAGTCCCGGCCCGACCTCGACGACGACGTCGTCCGGGCCGACGCCGGCCACGCGCACGATCTTGCGCACCGTGTTGGGGTCGACGACGAAGTTCTGACCCCACTGCTTGGTGGGCCGCACCTCGAGCCGCTCGGCGAGCTCGCGTACCTGGGCCGGGCCGAGCAGGGCCGCGTCGTCCGCCGGTGCAACGGGCTCGGCGTGCCCGGCGTGCGAGCTCCCCGTCGCGTCCTTCTTCGCCATGCACCTCACCCTATGGCCCGCAGGACCCGGGAACGCGGACGCCCACCCGACCTGGGAAGGTCGGGTGGGCGTCCGTCGTGCAACGGGCGGGCGGGTCAGCTCAGGCCTTGCACTGCCACTGCGAGGTGCCGTTGTCGGCGTACACGCGGTTGGCGACCGTGATCTGCTGCTCGCGCGAGGCGAGGTCGGCGCGGGAGGCGAAGTCGCCGCCGCCGTAGGCCAGCCACGTGGAGGTCAGGAACTGCAGACCGCCGTAGTAGCCGTTGCCGGTGTTGATGTGCCAGTTGCCGCTCGACTCGCACTGGGCGATCGAGTCCCACATCGCGGCGCGGGCCAGGTTGATCGAGCCGCCCGAGCGGCTGGTCGAGCCGCCGCCACCGGTGGATGCCGCGGGGCGCGACTTCGTGCCGACGAGCAGGATGCGGTCGACGGGGGCCTTGGTGACCTTCGAGGACAGCCGCTTGGTCGCGACGACCTTGCCGTCGATGATGGTGCGCTGCACGGTGACGACGCGGGTGCCGTCGCTGCCGGCCCGCGAGACCTTGGTCTGGTCGGTGTAGAGGTCCGAGGACTTCTTCTTCGTCGTGCCGTGGGCGATGGCCTCGGTGACGGTGGCCGACTTCTGCTGGACGCGCTGGACCCGGACCTTCGCGCCGGGGGTCAGCAGCGACGTCGCGGACGGCGTGACGCGGTCGGCCTTGCCGAGGTTGACGCCGAGCTGCTTGAGGGCCTCGCCGACCGTGGCGGCGGCGACGGTCTTCTTCGTGGTGTGACCGTCGGCCGTGACCGTGACGGCCTTCGGCGTGACGATCGTCAGGGACAGGCCCTGGCGGCCGATCGTCTGCGAGCGCGACACCGAGATGCGGGCGCCGTCGCTGCGGACGCCGAGGGCGAGCAGTGCACCGTCGACCGTGTTCTCGGTGGTGCGGATCTGGCGCTGCTTGCCGTCGATGGTGAGGTTCAGCAGGCGGCTGTAGCGGACGGTGACCGACTCTCCGTCGGTCAGCGGGGTGTCGGCGGCGGGGACGACGACGTCGCCGGGCTTGGTGGTGATCCCCTCGGAGTCGAGGAGGTCACCGACGGTGCTGCCGAACACGTGGGCTGAAGAGGTCTTTCCGTCGACCGAGAGGGTCACGGACTTGTCGAGCTGGGCCGCTCCGACCGCACCACCGGTGAGGACGACGGCGGCGCCGGCAACGGCGAGGACCTTGAGATTGCGCGAAACCAAAACACTCCGAACGTCGAACGACCCGGGTGCAACGCGCTCTCGAAATGGTCCTCTTCACGTCGTCGGGACGAGGTCGATGCGGGGCTGCAGCCGGCCAACAGTCGTCCACACTGACCGACGAGGGGCCGTCAGGTCAAGTTTCGGTAACGACGCAGCCAGTCGCCGAGCGGTTCGTCGTGGGGTGCGCTAGGCGTTCTGCCCCGTTTTGGCCGAGGCCTCGTCGACGGCGCCGCGGGCCCACGATCCGTAGACCCGCTCGCTGTTCTCGGACACCGCCCGGCACAGCGTCGGCACGTCGACGTTGAGCACGCCGGCCATGGCCCGCAGGGTCACCGGCACGAGGTAGGACGCGTTGGTCGCCCCCCGGTGCGGGCTCGGGGCGAGGTAGGGCGCGTCGGTCTCGACGAGGAGGTGGTCCAGGGGCGTGGCGGTGAGCGCGTCGCGCAGCCCGCGGGCGTTCTTGAAGGTCACGGTGCCGGCGAAGGAGAGGAGGTAGCCGCGCTCGACGCAGCGCTGGGCCATCGTGGCGTCGCCGGAGAAGCAGTGCAGCACGGTGCGCTCGGGCGCGCCCTCCTCCTCGAGGATCCGCAGGACGTCGTCGTGGGCGTCGCGGTCGTGGATCTGCAGGGCCCGGCCGGTGCGCTTGGCGAGGTCGATGTGCCAGCGGAAGCCGTCCTGCTGCACCGCGACACCCTCGGGCCCGGTGCGGAAGTAGTCGAGGCCGGTCTCGCCGACGACGCGGACGCGCTCGTGCGTGGCGAGCCGCTCGACCTCTGCGTACGCCTCCTCGAGTCGACCTGCGGCTGCAAGACGGGGAACCTCGTTGGGGTGCAAGGCGATTCCGCCGAGCAACTCGGGAAAGCGGTCGATGGCGTCGATGGTGAACGCGATGCCCTCGAGGTCGCAGCCGACCTGCACCATCCGGGTCACGCCGACCTGCCGGGCCCGGGCGATCGCCTCTGCGACGTCGAACGGCTCGTCGCCCTCGCGCGTGATGTCGAGGTGGACGTGGTTGTCGACGACGTCGATCGGCAGCGGGTCGGGCCGGTCCGGCAGGCCGCGGTGCCCCGAGGAGTGCGGGCTCATGCGTCGGGGGTGGTACCGCCGAGGCGCCCGCGCTCGGCCTCGATGACGGCCTCAGGGTCCAGCTTGACGAAGACGCCGGTCGGCTTGGCGATCGGCGTGCCCACGACGACCGGGCGCGACTCCCAGCGCGGCGTGGCCGAGTACTCCCCCGTGATGACGGGGTAGGAGCGGCTGTCGTCGTCGAGGTCCTCGACCACCTCGAGCCGCGGCATCGGCATGAAGTTGCCGGCGCCCCCGAGCACGGCGTGGACGCGGTTGGCGGCGTGCGGCAGGAACGGGGAGATGAGCGTGTTGAGGTCGCTCACCGCCTGCACGAGCGTGTGCAGCACGGTCGCGAGCCGCTCCCGCTCGTCCTCGCCCTTGAGCTTGAACGGCTCGGTGCGCGAGACGTACGCGTTGGCCTCACCCACCAGACGCATCACCTCGGCGAGCGCGGCCTTCTGGCGGTGCCGCTCGAGCGAGGCTCCGACGGTGGCGAACCCGCCGCGGACGGCCGCGAGCAGCTCTTCGTCGACCGGCTCGAGCGGGCCCGGCTCGGGGATCTGCCCGAAGCTCTTGGCGATCATCGCCGCGGTGCGGTTGACGAGGTTGCCCCAGCCGGCGACGAGCTCACTGTTGTTGCGCTGGACGAACTCGGCCCAGCTGAAGTCGGCGTCCTGGTTCTCGGGGCCCGCCGCGCAGATGAAGTAGCGGATCGGGTCGGGTCCGTAGCGGGCGACGATGTCCTGGACGTAGATGACGTGCTTGCGGCTCGTCGAGAACTGCCTGCCCTCGAGGGTGAGGTACTCGCTCGCGACGACCTCGGTGGGCAGGTCGAGCACGCCGTACGGCCCGGGGGTGCCGCCCTTGTCGCCCTTGCCGGCGTAGCCGAGCAGCTCGGCCGGCCAGATCTGGCTGTGGAAGGTGATGTTGTCCTTGCCCTGGAAGTAGTACGACAGAGCCTCGGGGTCGTTCCACCAGTCGCGCCAGCGCTCCTCCTGTCCGGGCCCGAGCCGGCGGGCCCACTCGATCGAGGCCGAGAGGTAGCCGATGACGGCGTCGAACCACACGTAGAGGCGCTTGTTCGGGTTGTCCTCCCAGCCCGGCAGCGGCACCGGGATGCCCCAGTCGATGTCGCGCGTCATGGCGCGCGGGCGGACGTCCTTGAGGAGGTTCTTGCTGAACTTGATGACGTTGGGGCGCCAGCGCCCGGAGGCCTCACGCTCGTCGAGCCACTGCGCGAGGGCGTCGGCGAGCGCCGGCAGGTCGAGGAAGAAGTGCTGGGTCTCGACGAACTCGGGGGTCTCGCCGTTGATCTTGCTGCGCGGGTCGATGAGCTCGTCGGCGTCGAGCTGGTTGCCGCAGTTGTCGCACTGGTCGCCGCGCGCGTCGGGGAAACCGCAGATCGGGCAGGTGCCCTCGATGTAGCGGTCGGGCAGGGTGCGGCCGGTCGAGGGGCTGATCGCGCCCTTCGTCGTCTGCTCGATCATGTAGCCGTTGGCGTGGACCTGGCGGAACATCTCCTGCACGACGGCGTAGTGGTTTCGCGTCGTGGTGCGGGTGAACAGGTCATAGGACAGGCCGAGGTCGGTGAGGTCCTGGGCGATGACGGCGTTGTACTTGTCGACGAGCTCCTGCGGCGTCAGGCCCTCCTCCTCGGCGAGGACGAGGATCGGTGTGCCGTGCTCGTCGGTGCCCGAGACCATGAGGACCTCGTGGCCCGCCATCCGCATGTACCTGCTGAAGACGTCGGAGGGCACGCCGAAACCGGCCACGTGGCCGATGTGGCGCGGGCCGTTGGTGTACGGCCAGGCGACGGCAGACAGGACATGACTCATGCGGTGAATCCTAGGCACCCGCCGGACGCGGGCGCGCACGAGTTCCCGCGGCCCCGCGTCGGGTGGCCCGCCCGACGGTCACGACGGTGTCGGGAACCTTCAAGGCGGTCCGGCCCCGGGCGGGTATGACGGAGGCATGACTGGACACGTGGCAAAGGCGCAGGTGGCGGTCGACGCGTCCCCCGAGCGGACGTGGAAGACCCTGACCGACCCGGAGCGGGTCAAGGAGTGGATGGTCGGCACGACCCTGACGACCGACTGGTCGGTGGGCGGGCCCATCACGTGGGCGGGCGAGATCCACGGCCGGCCCTACGAGGACAAGGGAGAGGTGCTCGAGGTCGACGAGCCACGGCGGCTCTCCGTGACGCACTACAGCCCGCTCATGGGCCAGGCGGACCGGCCGGAGAACTACCACACGGTCACCTACACCCTCGAAGGTGAGGGCGACGGCCCGACGACCGTGGTGCTCGAGCAGGACGGCAACGACTCCGCCGAGCAGGCCGAGCAGTTCTCGCAGAACTGGCAGTCGATGCTCGAGGGTCTCAAGTCGACCGCCGAGAGCAGCTGACGCGCCGAAAAGCCTTGTGACACCGACGAACCGGCGCCCTCTGTCCAGATGGGCGCCGGTTCGCGCGGTTCAGCATGGTCGGCCGCAGCCGACGCGTCACTCGGTGAAGCTGACCTCGAGGCTGATCGGCACGGCCTTGAGCGCCTGGCTGACCGGGCACCCCTCCTTGGCGGCCTGGGCCGCCTCCTCGAACTGGGCGGCCGTGAGACCCGGGACCTTGCCGGTCACCGTGAGCACGATGCCGGTGATGCCGGTGCCGGGCTGGAAGGTGACGGCCGCCTTGGTGTCGATGCTCTCCGGCGGCGTACCGGCCTTGGCGAGGCCGTTCGACAGGGCCATCGAGAAGCACGTCGAGTGCGCGGCGGCGATGAGCTCCTCGGGGCTCGTGCGACCGCCCGGCTGCTCGGCACGCGAGGCCCACGTGACCTCGTGGGTCCCGAGGTTCGAGGACTCGAAGGTGACCTGCCCGGCCCCCTCCATGAGCGAGCCCTCCCAGTGCGCGGACGCGTTGCGGATCGTAGCCATCCCTGCTCCTTGCCTTGTCATCTGTCATCGGTGGTGAGACATCGGTGGGCCGGCGGTCGTCGTCGGCCACTGTCGTCGGCAACGCCCCGTGACGTCGCCCTGTTCCTCACCTACCCGATCGCGTCCGCGGACCAAGACAGGCCCGGCCCGCTCGCCGGGCCTGCGGGGAGGGGCCGCCGCACCCTCAGCTGCGGGCGACGGCGGCGTCGTAGAGCGCCTTCTTCGACAGGCCGCTCTCCGCGGCCACGGCGCCGGCCGCGTCCTTGAGCCGCTCGCCCTGCCCGACGCGTCGGCGCACCTGCTCGACGGCGTCCTCGAGCGAGGCGACGCGGCGCGGCGCGCCGGCGACGACGACGGTGATCTCGCCCCTGACGCCCTCGGCCGCCCACTCGACGAGCTCGGCCAGGCTGCCGCGTCGGACCTCCTCGTAGGTCTTCGTCAGCTCGCGGCACACCGCGGCCTGACGGTCGCCGCCGAACGCGTCGCGCATCGAGGCGAGGGCATCGGCGAGGCGGTGCGGGGCCTCGAAGAAGACCATGGTCCGCCGCTCGTCGGCGACCTCGGCGAGGGCACGGGCCCGCTCCCCCGGCTTGCGCGGCAGGAAGCCGTCGAAGCAGAACCGGTCGACGGGCAGGCCCGAGACCGCGAGCGCCATGAGGACGGCGCTGGGTCCGGGCACGCACGTGACGCGGACGCCGGCCACGACCGACGCGGCGACGAGGCGGTATCCGGGGTCGCTGACCGAGGGCATCCCGGCGTCGGTGACGACGACGACGCGCTCGCCCGCGACGAGCCGCTCGACGAGCTCCGGCGTGCGGCTCGCCTCGTTGTGCTCGTGGTAGCTGAGGACGGCGCCACGTGGGGTGACGTCGAGGTCGGTGAGCAGGCGCCGGAGACGCCGGGTGTCCTCGGCGGCCACGACGTCGGCGTCGGCGAGCTCGGCCGCGAGGCGGGGGGCGGCGTCGCGCGGGTCGCCGATGGGGGTGGCCGCGAGGACGAGGGTGCCGGTGCTCATGGCGCCATCCTCGCAGGGCCCGGACGGCGTCCGGATCGTGGACGCAGTGTCCAGATTCCGTCCCCCATCGTGGACCGGTAACCCTCCGGAAACCTCTTCGCGGTACCACTGACG
>JAEXXY010000406.1 GCA_023451855.1 Actinomycetes bacterium | reverse complement strand
CTCCCGCCAGGGCCGCGCGGCGGTCGTCGTGCTCGGCGCGCCGCTGCGCGCCGACGCCGTGTCGCTCGTGACGACCCACATCGCCGCGCACGGCGCGAACATCGACCGCATCCGGCGCCTCTCCCGCTACCCGGTCACGACCGTCGAGTTCGACATCTCCGGCGCCGACGTCCCCTCGCTGCGCACCGAGCTGACGCTCGTGGCCGCGAGCGAGGGCATCGACGTCGCCGTGGCGCCCGGCGGCCTGGCCCGGCGCGGGCGTCGCCTCGTCGTGCTCGACGTCGACTCGACGCTCATCCAGCAGGAGGTCATCGAGCTGCTCGCCTCACACTGCGGCCGCGAGGCCGAGGTGGCCGAGGTGACGACGCGCGCCATGGCGGGAGAGCTCGACTTCGAGGAGTCCCTGCGGGCCCGTGTCGCCACGCTCGCGGGCCTGCCCGAGTCGGTCCTCGGCGAGGTGCGCGACTCGGTCGTGCTGACGCCCGGGGCCCGCACGCTCGTGCGCACGCTGAAGCGGCTCGGCTTCACCGTCGGCCTGGTCAGCGGCGGGTTCATCGAGATCGTCGGCACGCTCGCCGACGAGCTGGGGATCGACCACGCCCGGGCCAACCGCCTCGAGATCGAGGACGGGGTCCTGACCGGACGCGTCGTCGGCGAGGTCGTCGACCGGGCCGGCAAGGCCCGCGCGCTGCGCGAGTTCGCCGAGGCCGAGGGCCTGCCGCTGAGCCGCACCGTGGCCATCGGAGACGGCGCCAACGACCTCGACATGCTCGACATCGCCGGGCTGGGTGTCGCCTTCAACGCCAAACCCCTTGTCCGCGAACAGGCCCAGACCTCGGTCAACGTGCCCTACCTCGACTCCGTCCTCTACCTGCTCGGCATCTCGCGCGAGGACATCGAGGACGCCGACCTCTCCGACGGCACGCCGACCCAGGCTCCGCCCGTGCCGCACGGCGGTCACTAGGCTGGGCCGATGCAGAGCACCCCGCCGCCCGATCCGGCCTCACCCTCGGGGGGCAACGTGCGCCGGACGCTGCTCGTCATCGGCGGCGCCGAGGACCGCCTCGGCCGTTCGGTGGTGCTCAAGCGCTTCGTCCGCCTCGCCGGAGGGCGCTCGTCGCAGATCGTCGTCATCCCCACGGCGTCCTCGTACGCCGACGAGGTGTCCGAGTCCTACCGCGACGCGTTCACCCGACTGCGCGGTGGCGACGTCACCGTCGTGCACCCGCAGACGCGTCGCGACGCCGGCTCGCCCGACATGGTGGCGGCCCTGGACGCCGCCACCGGCGTCTTCCTCACCGGCGGCAGCCAGGTCAAGCTCGCCCAGAACGTCGTCGGCACCCCCGTGGGTGATGCCATCGTGCGTGCCTACGAGCGCGGCGCCGTCGTGGCCGGCACGTCGGCGGGCGCCTCGATCCTCAGCCGCTTCATGATCTCCCTCGGCGACGAGGGGCTGACGCCGCGCCAGAGCGCCAGCCAGATCTCGGCCGGCCTCGGGCTCGTCGAGGACGCGATCATCGACCAGCACTTCGACCAGCGCGGCCGGTACGGACGCCTCATGTCGATGGTGGCCGCCTCCCCCAACCTGCTCGGCATCGGCATCGACGAGAACACCGCCGCCGAGATCCGCGACGGGCGCCGGCTCACGGTGCTCGGGGCGGGCTCCATCTTCGTCGTCAACGCCCGCAACGCCATCACCGACGCTCCCGACGCCCGACGCGGGGCGCCGCTGCTCGTCTCGGGTGCGGTGGTGCACTCGCTGCCGACCGGCAGTACGTTCGACCTCGAGCACGTCGAGCTGACGGCGTTCGTCGAGCGGCACCCCGACATCGAGGGTGCCGTCGTGCCGGCCAAGGACCGCGCGGCACGCTCGGCCCACGGCAGCTCCACCGTCCGCTGAGATCCCCGACTCTCCCGACCACCAGGAGGAATGCGATGGCCGTCGAGGTCCCGACCCCCACCGGACCCGCCCGCCCGGACCTGACGATCCTCGAGACGCGGATCTACCGCGGCCCCAACGTCTGGTCCTACCAGCAGGCCGTCCACCTCGTCGTCGACATCGGCAGTCTCGAGGAGTACCCGACGGTGTCGCTGCCGGGCTTCACCGAGCGGCTCCTCGAGGCCGTGCCGGGCCTCGACAACCACACCTGCTCGCGCGGCCGCAAGGGTGGCTTCATCGAGCGGCTCCACGAAGGCACCTGGCTCGGGCACGTCGCCGAGCACGTCGCGCTGCAGCTCCAGACGCTCGCCGGGCACGACTCGCGCCGGGGCAAGACCCGCGGCGTCAAGGGCCACCCGGGCCGCTACGACGTCGTCTACGCCTACACCGACGAGACCGTCGGCGTCGCGGCCGGGCGCCTCGCCGTCCGCCTCATCAACCACCTGGTGCAGCCCGAGGACGGCTTCGACTTCGACGCCGCCTTCCACGACTTCCTCCGCCAGGCCGAGCGGGTCGCCTTCGGGCCGTCCACCTCGGCCATCCTCGAGGAGGCGGCCTCCCGCGACATCCCGTTCATCCGGCTCAACACCGGCTCGCTCGTGCAGCTCGGCCAGGGGGTGCACGCCCAGCGCATCCGCGCGACGATGACGAGCCGCACCGGTGCGCTCGCCGTCGACATCGCCGGCGACAAGGACCTCACGACCAAGCTGCTCGGCTCGGCCGGTCTCCCGGTGCCGAAGCAGGAGTCGGTCCGCACCCTCCGGGGCGCGGTCGAGGCCGCCCGGCGCATCGGCTTCCCCGTCGTCGTCAAGCCGCTCGACGGCAACCACGGCCGCGGGGTCTGCCTCGACCTGCGCAGCGACGAGGACGTCGAGAAGGCGTTCGACATCGCCAAGGAGCAGTCGCGCCGAGGCACGATCATCGTCGAGTCGTTCGTCACCGGCCGCGACTACCGGTGCCTGATCGTCGGCGGCCGGATGCAGGCGATCGCCGAGCGCGTGCCGGCCCACGTCGTCGGCGACGGCACGCACACCGTTGCCGAGCTCGTCGAGACGACCAACGCCGACCCCCGCCGCGGCGTCGGGCACGAGAAGGTCCTGACGAAGATCCGCGTCGATGGCAACGCGCTCGAGGTCCTTGCGTCGCAAGGCTACTCGCTCGACTCCGTCCCGCCGGAGGGCGAGATGGTCAAGCTCGCCCTCACCGGCAACATGTCGACCGGCGGCATCTCCATCGACCGGACCTTCGACGCGCACCCGGACAACGTCGAGATCGCCGAGGAGGCCGCGCGCATCGTGGGCCTCGACGTCGCCGGCATCGACTTCATCTGCCCCGACATCACCTACCCGGTGCGCGAGACCGGCGGTGCGATCTGCGAGGGCAACGCCGCGCCGGGCTTCCGGATGCACACCCACCCGACCGTCGGTGAGCCGCAGTTCATCGCCAAGCCGGTCGTCGACCTCCTCTTTCCGCCGGGCACGCCCTCGCGGGTGCCGATCGTCGCCGTCACCGGCACGAACGGCAAGACGACGACCTCGCGGATGATCGCCCACATCTTCAAGGGCCTCGGCCGCAAGGTGGGCATGACCTCGACCGACGGCGTCGTCATCGACGAGCGCCTCGTCATCAAGGCCGACGCGTCGGGCCCCCGTTCGGCGCGGATGGTGCTGCAGAACCCGCGCGTCGACTTCGCCGTCATGGAGGTGGCCCGCGGCGGCATCCTGCGCGAGGGCCTGGGCTATGACCGCAACGACATCGCCGTGGTCACCAACATCGCCCCCGACCACCTCGGCATGAAGGGCATCGACACCCTGCGCCAGCTCGCAGACGTCAAGGCCGTCATCGTCGAGGCCGTGCCGCGCGACGGCTTCGCCGTGCTCAACGCCGACGACCCGCACGTGCGCAACATGCGACGCCGGTGCTCGGGCGGCATCGTGTGGTTCACCATGTCCGAGCCCGGCAGCGAGGTGCGCGAGCTCGTCGACGACCACTGCCGCCGGGGCGGCCGGGCCATCGTGCTCGAGCCGAGTGAGCGCGGCGAGATGATCGTCATCAAGCACGGACGCCGCAGCATGCAGCTCGCGTGGACCCACCTGCTCCCCTCGACGTTCGGTGGTGCGGCTCGCTTCAACGTCGCCAACGCCCTCGCCGCCGCCGGCGCGGCCTTCGCGGCCGGCGCTCCGTTGCACGACATCCGCCAGGGCCTGCGCACCTTCGCCACGACCTACTACCTGTCCCCCGGACGCCTCAACCTCGTGCAGGTGGGCAACGCCGACGTCTTCGTCGACTACTGCCACAACGCGGCCGGCATGAAGGAGCTCGGCACGTTCGTCGACCGGTACGCCGAGCAGAAGCGCGGTCAGGCCGACCTGTCGCGGGTCTCGCGCATCGGCATGATCGGTGCCGCGGGCGACCGGCGCGACGACGACATCCGCGAGCTCGTCGAGGTCGCCGCGCGCCACTTCGACGTCCTCGTCGTCCGCGAGGACGCTCGCCTGCGCGGCCGCCGCCCCGGCGAGTCCGCCCAGCTCGTCGCCGAGGGCGCTCGCAAGGCCATGGCCGAAGGCGCGCGGTGCCGCCAGGTCGAGATCGTCCTCGACGAGCTCGAGGCCACCCGGCACGTGCTCGGGCGGACCAACCCCGGCGACGTCGTCGTCATGTGCGTGGACAACCACGCCCGGGTCGTCGCCGAGCTCGAGGAGCGCACCAAGTCGGCCCAGGCCGGTGCGCGCCTCGGCGCCCCCGGGGCCGCCACGAGCGACCCCGACCTCGACCCGAGCACGCTGACCGAGACCGCTGAGGCAGAGGGCACCGAGGCCGAGGAGGAGGCGCTCGGCGCGATCCCCAGCGAGGCGTCCACGGGTGGCACCGTCGACCACGCCGACGACACCGCCGTCTGACCGACGCCGGCACCGCTGGAACCGCGCCACGGCGCGGTTCCAGCGGCTTCGGGGCTCGTTCCAGGACCGGAAGTGCGCCACGGCGCGGTCCAGCCGGCCCCCGCCGACGCGGCGCCGCGAGCGGGTCAGGTGTCCGGGGAGGTGGCGTCCCGCTCGGAGGACTCGAGGTCGTCGGCGTAGGCGCGCAGGGCCCGTCGGTAGGACTGCGCGTCGACGTCGGTCGTCGCGTCGAGCGTCGCCCGCACGAGGTCGGCCACCGCCTCGCGCTCCCGGCCGAGGTCGGTGCGCACGAGCGCCCGGAACAGCAGGGCCGCCGTGCTGTGCGGGCGGGTCTCCAGGACGTCGGCCAGGACTGCGTCGGCGTCCTCGGGCCGTCCCACCACGCGCAGGCTCGAGGCCAGCTGCAGCTGCGCCCGGTGGCGGTGAGGCTCGGGAAGGCCACCCCGGATCGCCTTCTCGTACAGCGGGATCGCGCCGTGCTCGTCGCCGGCAGAGTCCATGGTCCCGGCGAGCTCGAACTCGAGACGGGCATCGCCAGGGTGCTCGTCGAGCAAGCTCCGAGCCGCCGCGATGCGGGTGTCGGCGTCGTCGGACTCCCAGAGGGCGGCGATCTCGTTCTCCAGCTCGTGCTCGCCACGGGCGGCCACGACCTTGCGGCGGATGGCTCGGGCGTCGTCGACACTGCCGCCGTGCTCGCGCAGCCAGGCGTCCACCTCGGACCGCTCGGCGTGGCACATGAGTGCGACGACGTCGCCGGCGTTGGCCTGCGCCACGAGCTGCTCGAGCGCGCCCAGCTCGGTGTCGTGGGACGGAACGTCGAGCACGCCGACGCGCGCCAGGCCGTCGAGGAACAGGCCGAGCAGGTTCTCCGGCTCGCGGCCCCGCAGGTAGCGTCGGGCGATCTTGAGCACGACGTCGTCGGCACCACGGCCGGCGATCTCCCCCATCGCCTCGATGGCCTCGTCGGTGCGGTCGCCTGCACAGCCGAGGCCGACGCGGACCGCTCCGCCGGGGGCGACGAGCCCGTGCGCCACCTCGAGGAGCGCCTCGAGCCCGGCCTCGTTGTGGGCCATGTCCATGATGACGGTGGCCCGGCCGCCCTTCTCGAGCGGCACCGAGTACGTGTTCATCCGGCCCCAGTTGTGCTCGGGGTCGGGAGCGAAGGTGCGCAGCCCCTCCACGACAGCCGAGCGCGGCACGCCGAGCCCGAGGGCTGCGGCGGCGCCGGCCAGCGCGTTGGCGATGTTGTTGCGCGACAAGCCGCTCAGCGTCATCGGCACGTCGGTGACCTTGACAAGGCGGTCGGGGTCGCCGTTCGGCGACAGCACGACGATCTCGCCCCCGAGCACCGTGATGCCGCGCCCGCCCGCGTTGACGGCCTCCCACAGGGCCGGCGAGTCAGGGTCGAGGCTGAAGGCCCACGGCTTGGCGCGGCTGCCGCGACGCATCGCCCACACGCGGGGGTCGTCGCCGTTGAGGACGCACCACCCCTCCGGCTTGGTCACGGTGGTGACGATGGCCTTGACCTCGGCCAGCTGGTCGAGGGTGTCGATGCCCTGAAGCCCCAGGTGGTCGGCGCTGACGTTGGTGACGACGCTGACGTCGTTGGTGGTCACGCCCATGCCGCGCAGCAGCATGCCCCCGCGCGCCGTCTCGAGGATGCCCACCTGCAGACCGGGCGTCTCGAGGACGCCGCGCGCCCCGGCCGGGCCCGAGAAGTCACCGGCCTCCTTCGTCTCGCCCATGACGACGACGCCGTCGGTCGAGCTCCACCCCGTGGTGAGGCCCGCGGTCATGCACATGTGCGCCATGAGACGCGTCGTCGTCGTCTTGCCGTTGGTGCCGGTTACCGAGGCCACCGGAACGCTCGGCGTGATGACGCTCGGGCCGGGGCCGTCGGGCGCGGCGAGGATCCTCTCGGCGGCGGCGCCGATCACCTCGTCGGGGCGCCGGGACGCGTCGAGCAGCTGTCCGAGCACCGCGGCGATCTGCTCCCCCGCCACCTGGCCCCGCGTGCGGTGCACCCACGGGAAGGCGAGCACGGCGTCCTCGACGGCACCGCCGGCGCGGACCCGGACGCCGAGCCGGCCGACGCCGATCTCCGCGCCCACGCGTCGGGTCACCGTGCGGATGACCCGCATGACGAACCGCTGGCGCAGCGCGGTTCCCCGCTTGCCGGGCCGCGCCGAGCGCAGCCCCAGCCTCGACGCGAGCGCCTCGGCCTGCGGGCGCTTGAGCGCGAGGTAGCCGGGCAGGTGGAGGCTGACCTTGATCGCGGGCCGCGCGAAGTAGAGGTTCGGCCCGTCGAGGACACGCACCTCCTCGACGTGGACGCCCGACGCGGCACGGGACGCATCGGGCGTCGGCTCGGGGGCCGCGGTGCTCTCGGTGGTATCGGTGGTCTGGGTGGCGGTCGCGGCAGGGGTCGCGGCGTCAGGCATGGCAGGACTCTAGCGACGGGTGCTGCGGGTCGCTCGGGCGCCGGGCCGGGCTCGGTTCGTCACTGACCCATCGCGTGGACGCCGCCGTCGACGTGCACGATCTCGCCCGTCGTGGCCGGGAACCAGTCCGAGAGCAGGGCCGCGCACGCCTTGGCCGCGGGCACGGCGTCGTTGACGTCCCAGCCGAGGGGGGCACGCTCGTCCCAGACCCGCTCGAACTGCTCGAACCCCGGGATCGACTTGGCGGCCGTGGTGCGGATGGGGCCGGCGGCCACGAGGTTGCAGCGCACGTTCTTCGGCCCGAGGTCGCGGGCCAGGTAGCGGTTCGTCGACTCGAAGGCGGCCTTGGCCACCCCCATCCAGTCGTAGACCGGCCAGGCGAACTTCGCGTCGAAGGTGAGCCCGACGACGCTGCCGCCGTGAGGCATGAGCGGCAGGCTCGCCGCCGCCAGGGACTTGAGGCTGTAGGCCGAGATCTGCAGCGCCGTCGACACGTCCTCCCAGGTGGCCTCCATGAAGTCGAACGCCCCCTGCGGCGCGAAGCCGATCGAGTGCAGCACGCCGTCGAGGCCGTCGACGTGCTCGCGAAGGCGGTCGGCGAGGGTGTCGAGGTGCTCCTGATCGGCCACGTCGAGCTCGATGACCGGCGGCGTCTCGGGCAGGCGCCGGGCGATCGTCTGGGTGATCTTCATCGTCCGGCCGAAGGAGGTGAGCACGACCTGCGCACCCTCCTCCTGGGCGATCTTCGCGACGTGGAACGCGATCGAGCTGTCCATGAGGACGCCGGTGACGAGCAGCTTCTTGCCTTCGAGGATTCCCATGCCTGCGACTTTCTGTGGTTTCGGGGAGGAGGTTGAGGGCCCGGGCGGGCGCCGGGTCAGGGCCGCTCAGTGGCCCATGCCGAGGCCACCGTCGACCGGGATGACGGCGCCGGAGATGTAGCCGGCGTCCTCGCTCGCGACGAAGCGCACGACGGAGGCCACCTCCTCAGGCGTGGCGAAACGCCCGGCGGGGATGCCGGAGAGGTAGGCCTTCTTCTGGTCCTCGGGCAGCACGGCCGTCATCTCGGTCTCGATGAAGCCCGGGGCGACGACGTTGGCCGTGATGCCGCGACCGCCGAGCTCGCGGGTGATCGAGCGGGCGAGGCCGACGAGACCGGACTTCGACGCGGCATAGTTGGTCTGGCCCGGCGAGCCGTAGAGGCCGACGACGCTGCTGATGAGCACGATGCGCCCCTTGCGCTTGCGGATCATCCCGGTGGCGGCGCGACGGGCGCACCGGAAGGCACCGGCGAGGTTGGTGTCGATGACGGAGTCGAACTCCTCGTCGCTCATCCGCATGAGGAGGGTGTCGCGGGTGATGCCGGCGTTCGCGACGAGCACCTCGACCGGACCGCCGAGGATCTCCTCGGCCTCGGTGAACGCCCGGTCGACCGACGCCGTGTCGGTGACCTCGCAGACGACGCCCTGCAGGCCCTCGGGCGGCTCGCCGGAGCGGTAGGTGATGACGACGTTGTCGCCCGCCTCGACGAAGGCCCGGGCGATCGACAGGCCGATGCCGCGGTTGCCCCCGGTCACGAGCACGTTGCGCGGGTTGCCCGTCGGGGTCGCGGGCGATGCGGTCGATGCCACTGGTCGTCTCCTCCGTCCGCCCGGCCGCGGCCGGGTCGTCGTGCTCGCGAGGTGGCGCGTCGGCCGGGCCCCGGAGCTCCATCGGTGCTGTCTGGTGCTGCCCCGAAACCTAACGGACTACCCAAGGGTAGACAGCACTGTGTGCGTCGGCCGGACGGCGACCTAGAGTGGAGAGGTGGCACGTAGCAACAACCGACCGGTGGTCCACACCGTCACCTCCGCGGCGACGTCGACGACCGACGACCAGGACGCGCGGATGAAGCGCTACCTCATCATGATGGGGATCCGCGTCGCGTGCTTCGGGCTCGTCTTCGTCACGTCGGGCTGGGTGCGATGGGCCGCCGTCGCCGGTGCCGTCGTCATCCCCTACTTCGCCGTCGTCATCGCCAACGCGGTGGCGCCCCGGCAGACGGGCTCCATCCAGGCCGTGACGCCGCGCCCCGACGACACCCACCGCCTCGAGCGGTGACCCACCGGTGAACGTCCTTCCCTCCCTCGGCCCCGTCGAGGACGCCGGTCCGCCCGAGCACGTCTGCAGCGCCAAGGGCTGCCGGGCCGGTGCACGGCACGCCGTCGTGTGGAACAACCCGAAGCTGCACACGGCCGAGCGCCGCAAGGTCTGGCTGGCCTGCGAGGACCACCGAGCCTCGCTCGCCGACTTCGTCGCGCTGCGCGGGTTCCTCATCGAGGTCGTCCCCGTCGAGGCCCTCACGGACGCCGACGGCTAGGAGCCCGGGGCTCCGTCCGCGCCTCTCCACGTGAAGGCGAACAGGTCGTCCACAGCCCCTCGCTGAGTCGGCGCGGACCGATCCCCCAGAAGGCCCGCAGACGTGGCCACGAGAACCGTGCTGAGCCGGTCCCGCGTGCCGAGCTTCCGGTACACGTGCTCGAGGTGCTTGTGGACCGTCCGCTCGGAGATGCCGAGCCGCCGACCGATCGCCCCCGCGGTGAGACCCTCGGCGAGCAGCCCGAGGACTGCGACCTCCCTTCCGCTGAGATCTCCCTGCCGGGCACCCCGTCCGGGGTGGCACAGCTCGAGCACCTCGGCCTGACGCCGCAGCAGCCTCAGGAGAGGCTGCACCTGACGCGCGACCTCGACGTCCTCGTCCGAGAAGTCCTCACCGGCTCGTCCGAGGACGAAGGCGTCGTACTGCTCGCCGTCCAGGAACATCGGCAGGGAAAGCTGCTGTTCCAGCTCGTGCTCGGCGTAGAAGGAGCGGACCTCGGCGAGGTCCCGCTCCGTCGCGACCGCGCTCGGCACCCTGCCGATGGTCAGAGCCGCCGGGTCGTTGGTGAGCGCGTACCACCGCACCAGCGGGTGGACGGCCCGCAGCTCGCGCGCCCACTCGGCCAAGGCGGCCGGAGTCGGCCACGCGGCGCGCAGCCCGTAGGCCAGGAACCCGAACGACCCGTCGGGTCTCGTCCAGTTCCACGAGGCCGCAGCGTCGAAGGTGTCGCTCAACGGCCCCAGGATCTCCGCGTGGCCCGACGAGCCGGGCGGACGGTCGAGCAGGTCGGAGACGATCTCGACCCAGGTGTCGGTGCGCGTGTGGACGCTCATGGCCACCCCCTGGTGCGCCGTGTCGATGCCTCCCCCTGTTTCGAGTATGTCGACGCCCGCGAGGGCACGGGCCGGTACGCACAACTACGTATGTCGTGCGGCACACGCGCCGCGGACAATCGGAGCCGGGGACACCCACGCCCGCAGGCTGGGACCGACGGTGTGGGCGCGGGACGGGGCACCTGGAGGAGGTCCGCCGTGGGTACGAACAGGGGCGGCACGCGTCTTCGCCGCGTGCTCGTACTGGCCGTCGGCCTCGTCGTGGCAGCTGCGGCAGTGTTGGCGGCCAGGGGGGCGCCACCCCCCGCAGCCGCCGCCGGCGCGCCGCCCCAGGGAGTGGTCGTCTCCCGCGACGCGCTCGGAAACGTCGTCGCCAGCCATGCCTACGGGACGATGAGCCGCGAGGACCAGGTCGGGGACGTGTACTACAACGACGCGTGGCCGGCTGGTTCGCATCCCGCGATCGTCGTCGTCCACGGCGGGTGGTGGCACAACGGCGACCGGCATGCCGCCGACAGAGCCGCCCGACGGTTCTTCGCGGCGGGGTTCGTCGTCTACAACATCGACTACCGACGCGCAGCCGACCAGCAACGCGCCGACGGGTCGGTCAACCCGGGCGACCGATGGCCGGCCCTGCGCGTCGACGTCGAGCTCGCGGTCCGGTTCCTCAAGGCCAACGCGGCGACGTTCGGCACCAGCGCGAGGCGTATCGCCTCCTACGGTTTCTCAGCGGGCGGCCATCTCGTCACGCTGGCCGCCGGTTACTACCACAGCGTGACCGTCGCAGCCTCGGTCGGCGCTGTGCTCCAGCCGCACCGGGCAGCTGACCTCGCCATGCACGGGCGGTGGGGCGATGACGTCGCGACGCCGACGATCGTCAAGTCCTTCGGCTACATCACGTCGGCGCTCGGCTGCTCCTACGAGCCCACCTGGTACAACTGCGGGCGCAAGTGGACCAGCTTCAAGCCCCAGACCTACTTCTCGGCGACCGCTCCTGCGGTGTACGCGATCAAGGGTGCCCTCGACCCCGTCGAACCGGCCTCGGCGCTGAGATCGATCGAGTACTGGCTCACGCGGGCGGGCCAGCACCACAAGACCCTTCTCGTCGCCGGCCGCTCCCACGACGAGAACGTCATCCTCGGCACCACGACGGCCGACCGAGCGCGGTTCGACGCCCTGGTCACATGGGTCAAGGCGCGCAGCAGGTGAGAACCGGACCGGCGCCCCGGGTCAGCCGCCGATCGCCGACATCGGCCGCTCGGGCTGCACGAAGCCGGGCTCGCCGATGCCGTGCCCGCGCCGCTTGCGCCACATCTCGCCCCGCATGAGGCCGAGCAGCTCGTCGTCGGACGCGCCGTCGCGCATCGGGCCGCGCAGGTCGGTCTCGGTGGTGGAGAAGAGGCAGTTGCGGACCTGGCCGTCGGCAGTGAGCCGCGTGCGGTCGCAGGCGGCGCAGAACGGCGCCGAGACGCTGGCGATGATGCCGACGGTCTCGGGCCCGCCGTCGACGAGGAACCGCTCGGCCGGGGCGCTGCCGCGGTCGGCGGCCGGCAGCGGGGTCAGCTGCCAGCGCTGCGAGAGCCTGGCGCGGATCTCGTCGGCGGTGACCATGTCACGCCGGTCCCAGGCGTGCTGGGCATCGAGCGGCATCTGCTCGATGAAGCGCAGCTCGTAGCCGCGCTCGAGGCACCAGGCGAGGACGTCGGCGACCGAGTCGTCGTTGACGCCGCGCATCGCCACCGCGTTGACCTTGACCGGGGTGAGCCCGGCGTCGGCCGCCGCCTTGAGACCGGCCTCGACGTCGCCGAGCCGGTCGCGGCGGGTCAGGTGGGTGAACGTCTCGGAGTCGATGGTGTCGAGGCTGACGTTGACACGGTCGAGACCGGCCTCCTTGAGCCCCATGGCGACTCGCTCGAGGCCGACGCCGTTGGTCGTCATGGCGATGCGCGGCCGCGGCTCGAGCGCGGCGATCCCTGCGACGAGGTCGACGAGCGAGCGACGCAGCAACGGCTCACCGCCGGTGAGGCGCACCTGGGTGACGCCGTCGCGGACGAAGAGCCCGATGAGGCGCAGCATCTCCTCGTCGGTGAGCATCTCGGCGCGCGGCATCCACGGCAGGCCCTCGGCCGGCATGCAGTACGTGCACCGCAGGTTGCAGCGGTCGGTGACCGACACGCGCAGGTCGCGAGCCACCCGGCCGAACTGGTCGGCCAGGCCCGCCGGTCGGACGCTCGGGTCGGGAAGGGCGGTCATGCCACCCACTCTAGGCCGCGGGTGCGACGAGCCGGATCAGGTGACCACGCCGGTGCTGAACGACGCCCGGGAGGACGCCCGCAGCCGATCCACCTCGACGGCGAATCTGCCGGACCCGCGGCAGCGCGCAGGCATAGAGTCCAAGCAGGGCACTGTCGAGCAAGAGGCGGGATCCGATGGCTGAGCACTCACCCGACGACGAGACCGTGTGGGCCGCGGACAAGCGTGACTTCGTCGCCGACCACCGTGACGACCTGGCCGCCGAGCGAGACGCAGCGGCCGACGTGCGGGAGCTGACGGCCGACGCGCGCGAGTGCGCTCTCGACGAGCGGGAACGGCGCCTGGAAGCGCGCGCTGCCCAGCTCGCGGTCGTGCCCGACGCCACGGAGCGTGCCGCACGGACGGCGGCCGGGGCCGCCCGGGAGCAGGCACGGCAGGGC
>JAEXXY010000389.1 GCA_023451855.1 Actinomycetes bacterium | reverse complement strand
GTAGTACCCGCGTCCCCCGTCGAGCAGCTCGCGGATGATGTCGAGGTGGCCGGCATGCCGCGCGGTCTCCTCGAGCATGTGGTGCAGCATCCACCGCAGGCTCGCCGTGCCGGACGGCCAGGCCTCGTGGCGGCCGACCTCGTCGAGCGAGTGCGCCGCGATGATCTCGTTGGACAGGGCGCACTGCCGCTCGTAGTCCTCGAGCAGCTGCGCGAGCGGCACCCCCTCGACGCGCATGTCGTTGTCGAGGTCCTCGTCGCTGCCGTCGTCCGGCTCGTCGAACTGCGGACCGTCCTCGGGCCGGTCGAGGAAGGCCACCTCGAACCACGTGTTCTCGGTCCACCGCAGGTGGCTGACGATGCCTGCCACCGTCATGAGCGGTGAGGTGGGCAGCACGACGCGGTGCGCGTCGGCGTCGGACAGCCCCTCGCACTTCCAGCGCACGATCTCGCGCTGCAGGTCGAGCCAGCCGACGAGCTGGGTCCGCTCGTCGGCGACGTACGGCGGGCGACGTCGTTCGGTGGGGGTCGGCATGCCCGCGACGCTAGCGCCGACGCGTCCCCGGGACGACCGGGTTTCCGATCGAGTCCGTTGACCTTGCTCTACGCCTGCCCGGACGCGCCGGAGGGCGGCTCCCCTGGTGGGGAACCGCCCTCCGGTCCGTTCGACGGGCCGTGGCCCGGGCGACACGCTGTGGCTCAGGTGTGGCTCAGAAGCCCATGCCGCCCATGCCGCCCATGTCGTCGCCGCCCGGCATCGCCGGGGCAGCCTTCTCGGGCTTGTCGGCGATGACGGCCTCGGTGGTGAGGAACAGCGCCGCGATCGAGGCGGCGTTCTGCAGGGCAGAGCGCGTCACCTTGACCGGGTCGATGATGCCCGCCTCGAGCAGGTTCTCGTAGTTCCCGGTGGCGGCGTTGAGGCCACTGCCGGGCTCGAGACCGCGCACCTTCTCCGCCACGACGCCACCCTCGAGACCCGCGTTGATCGCGATCTGCTTGAGCGGGGCCTCCGTGGCGACGCGGACGATGTTCGCGCCGGTGGCCTCGTCACCCTCGAGCGTCAGGGAGTCGAGCGCCTTGGCGGCCTGGATGAGGGCCACGCCACCGCCGGCGACGATGCCCTCCTCGACGGCAGCCTTCGCGTTGCGGACGGCGTCCTCGATGCGGTGCTTGCGCTCCTTGAGCTCGACCTCGGTGGCCGCGCCCGCCTTGATGACGGCGACGCCGCCGGCGAGCTTGGCGAGCCGCTCCTGGAGCTTCTCGCGGTCGTAGTCGGAGTCCGACTTCTCGATCTCGGCCTTGATCTGGGCGATGCGGCCCTCGATCTGGCTGCGGTCCTCGGCGTCCTCGACGATGGTCGTCTCGTCCTTGGTGACGACGACCTTGCGAGCCTTGCCGAGCAGGTCGAGGGTGGCGTTCTCGAGCTTGAGACCGACCTCCTCGGAGATGACCTGGCCGCCGGTGAGGATCGCGATGTCGGTGAGCATCGCCTTGCGACGGTCGCCGAAGCCCGGGGCCTTGACGGCAACGGACTTGAAGGTGCCGCGGATCTTGTTGACGACGAGCGTCGCGAGGGCCTCGCCCTCGATGTCCTCGGCGATGATGAGCAGCGGCTTGCCGGACTGCATGACCTTCTCGAGGAGGGGCAGAAGGTCCTTGACGGAGCTGATCTTGGAGTTCGCGACGAGCACGTACGCGTCGTCGAGGACAGCCTCCATGCGCTCGGTGTCGGTGACGAAGTAGGCCGAGATGTAGCCCTTGTCGAACCGCATGCCCTCGGTCATCTCCAGCTCGAGGCCCATGGTGTTGGAGTCCTCGACGGTGATGACGCCTTCCTTGCCGACCTTGTCCATCGCCTCGGCGATGAGGGCGCCGATCTCCTCGTCGGCCGCCGAGATGCTGGCGGTCGAGGCGATCTGCTCCTTGGTCTCGATCTCCTTGGCCGACGCGAGGAGCGAGTCGGAGACGGCCTCGACGGCCTTCTCGATGCCGCGCTTGAGGGCCATCGGGTTGGCGCCCGCGGCAACGTTGCGCAGGCCCTCCTTCACCATGGCCTGGGCGAGGACGGTGGCCGTCGTCGTGCCGTCACCGGCGACGTCGTCGGTCTTCTTGGCGACCTCCTTGACGAGCTCCGCACCGATCTTCTCGTACGGGTCGTCGAGCTCGATCTCCTTGGCGATCGAGACGCCGTCGTTGGTGATGGTGGGGGCGCCCCACTTCTTCTCCAGGACGACGTTGCGGCCCTTCGGGCCGAGGGTGACGCGGACGGCGTCGGCAAGGGTGTTCATGCCGCGCTCGAGACCGCGACGCGCCTCTTCGTCAAACGCAATGGTCTTGGCCATTCGGGTGGTTCCTCCCACGCGAATCGTTGGTGGCGGCCCGCACGACGCCCGCGACGGACGGGGCCGGACCCGACAGCTCAGGTCGCTGCGGGACCGAGCCCCTCGGCGTGCGGCCCAGTTCTGTCACTCCCACAGGGAGAGTGCTAACGCCATTATTGGCACTCTCACCCGGAGAGTGCAAACAGCAGCGCAGCCTTGTCACGCTGGCGGGCCCCGCACCCGTCCGGCACGGCGACGCGTCAGGCGCGCGCCGGCTCCGTCGGCGGCGCGAGCACCCCGGCGAGGCGTGCCGCGTAGTCGGCCGACTCGGCCGCCGAGGCGTAGGTCGTCCGAGGCCAGAAGAAGCCGCGCAGGCCGTCGCCCTTGGTCCGTGGCACGACGTGCACGTGCAGGTGCGGCACCGACTGGCTGACGACGTTGTTCATCGCCACGAAGCTGCCCTGGGCACCGAGTCCCTCCACGACGGCACCCGCGAGCCGCTGCGCGGCGCCGAGCACGGACGCGTGCAGCGACGCCGGCAGGTCGAGGAGCGTGTCGACGTGCCGGCGCGGCACGAGGAGCACGTGTCCCTTGAAGACCGGCCGCCGGTCGAGGAAGCCGAGCAGGTCGGGCTCGTCGAGCACGATGTCGGCCGACAGGTCGCCGGCGACGATGGAGCAGAAGACGCAGTCCATGCGCTCAGGCTGCCATGCCGGGGCGACGCCGACCTTCCTGCGTCAGCGGATCTCGACGCGTCGGCGCACCCGACGCGTCAGCAGATGATGATCAGCCAGCAGCCGGGGTCGCTCGAGGTCGGGGAGGGGGTCGGCGACGGCGGGGCCGGAGGGGTGGATGAGCTCGGCTTGGGGTGCGGCTTCGGCTTGGGGCCATGCGTCGAGGACGGTGACGGCGTCCCGGTCGACGGCGGCGCCGGAGGCGCCTGCGTCGTGGACGGCGCGGGTGCCGTGCTCGTCGGGACGGCGCTCGCGCTCGGGTCGCTCGCTGCCGTCGCCGTCGCCGTCGCCGTCGCGGGCACGATGGTGGCGGTCGCGGCGCGGGAGGCCGTGGCGGCGCTCGAAGACGGCGCGTCGGAGGAGGTCCACCAGGGCTCGTCGGTCGCGGTGTTCGAGAACTCGCTGCCGGGCAGGCTCGGGAAGACGCCGGACGACATCGCCTCGTCGCGCCAGCTGTTGCCCGAGAAGAGGGCGACGCCGCCGACGCCGGCCAGGACGATGGCGGCGAGGGCGGACAGCAGGAGCACGAGACGACGGTTGGAGCGTGGAGGGCGGGCCCCGGAGTCGAAGGACATGGGCCCCAAAACTAGACGAATCACGCGCGCAGCGCCTCCCGAGCCCGGACAGGGGTCGGGCGGCTAGCGTGACGTGCATGGACTCCGAGACGCGGATCACACCCGGGCGTCCCTCGCCCCCCGCAGCGTTCGTCGAGGTCGCCGACCGGGTCCTCGTCGCCCGCTACCCCGAGTGGGACGTCAACGTCGGCCTCGTGCTCGGCCGCGACGGCGCCGTCGTCGTCGACACGCGCGCGAGTGGCGCGCAGGGCCGGCGGGTCCTCGCCGACGTGCACCGGCTCGGGCGCGACATCGTCGTGACGCACGTCGTTAACACGCACGTCCACTTCGACCACACCTTCGGCAACATCGCCTTCGAGGCCGCGACCATCCACGCCCACGACAACGTCGGGCGCACCCTGGAGGCGCACGCCGAGCGCTACCGGGCCTTGTTCCGGGCCGACCCGGGTGACGCACCGGAGGCCGGGTACACGGCGCGCGACGTGGCCGACGTGCTCGCGACTCGCGTCCGTGCACCGGACCGCACCTTCGGCACGCACGCGACGATCGACCTCGGCGACCGCGTCGTGACGATGGCCTGGCACGGACGCGGACACACCGACGGCGACATCGCCGTCACCGTGCCCGACACCGACGTGCTCTTCCTCGGCGACCTCGTCGAGGAGAGTGCCCCGCCCTCGTTCGGCGACGACTGCTGGCCGCTCGAGTGGGCCGACACGCTGTCGGCGCACCTCGTCGAGACCTCGGGCGACACCGTCGTCGTGCCCGGGCACGGCCGGCCCGTCGACGTCGACTTCGTCGCCCGGCAGCGCGACGAGGTCGCCGCTGTCGCGGCCGTGGTCCGCGAGCGTCGGGACGCCGGGGTCGAGGTCGACGACGCGCTGCGCGAGGCCGACCCGCGGCTCCCCTACCCGGTCGAGGCGTTGGCCGACGCCTTCCGCCGCGGCTACGCCCAGCTGTACCGGCCGGCCTGAGGCCGTCCCGCGGGCGCGTCCCCGGATTGCGGGAAGCCGCACGGATCCGGGCGAACCGGGCACACCGGAGTCGGTGCGCGGCTAGAGTTCGCGCGCTCACCCCACGCCCGAGGAGCCCTGTGTCCGACCTGTACCCCGCCTCGCCCGACGCGCCGGCAGCGGCCCCGACCACCGCGCCGACCGCGTCCAGCGCGCCCACGGGCCCGCCGTCGTCACGGCCGACCCGGGAGCCGTGGTTCACCCGTCGGCGCCGTGAGGCCGTCGACCGGGCGGCGCACGCCAGCCATGCCGAGCTGGTCCGTGTCGTCTCCTCGGGGCGAGCGCCCGTGGCTCGGACGGCGGCCGGCACCGCGGTCGTCGCGGCGTCGGTCGTCGTTCTCGTGCTGACGCTGGCCGCGGTCGTCCTGCTGGCCCGGGCGACGTTCGCCGACAAGGGCCTGTGGGGCTGGGGGCTCGTCACGCTCGCCTGGGTCGTCGTGGCGCACGTGGTCCCCCGCCCGGCCCGGCTCGAGGCGGAGGCTCTCGACGTCTCGACGCACCCGGCGACCCACCGGCTCGTGTCGGCGGTCGCCGAGGCGGTCGGTACGAGGGCGCCGCGCGTCGTCGCGGTCGACGGTGACCTGTCCGCGAGCGTGGCCGACGTCGGCTGGCGGATGCGACCCACCCTCGTCATCGGGCTGCCCCTGTGGACGATGCTCCGGCCCGAGCAGCGCCTGGCGCTCCTCGCCCACGAGCTCGGCCACCTCCGGGGCCGTGACACGTGGGCCGCCGCGCTCGTCGGCCGGGCCCACCGGGTCCTCGAGCGGCTCGCCACCCTGCTCGTGCCCCTGCCCCGCGGCGCCTACGGCGAGATCGAGGACGCCTGGAGCCCCGGCTGGGAGCAGTCGACGGCGTTCGGCAACCGGATGGGCACCGCCCTGCTCCGCGTCGTGTCGCTGCCGTTCGTCGCGCTGCTGCTCGGCTTCGAGCGACTCGTCTCGGTCGACGCGCAGCGCCGCGAGTACCTCGCCGACCTCGCCGCCGCGCGGGTGGCCGGACCGGCCGCGGTCGTCCGGCTCCTCTTCACGGTGAGCGGCCTGCCCGGCATCCACACCACGGTCGCGGCGGCGGTGCGT
>JAEXXY010000303.1 GCA_023451855.1 Actinomycetes bacterium | reverse complement strand
GCGCGGGCCCACTCGTGCAGGGGGCGCTCGGCGCGCTGCGGCGTCGGGCGCTCAGGCTGGGCGCGGTCGATCCGGGCGGTGCGGTCGGCATTCTCGCCTCGGGCGGCCTGGGGGGCGTCGACGCGGGGACGGTCGGTGTGGTGTCCCGGCTGGGGTCGGGTCGACCCGCTCGGGCCGGATGCGGGGCTCGAGGCATTGCGGTGGCGGCCTTCGTACCGTGCCATAGAGGTGGAGTCAGCCTTCCTGCGGTTTCGGGCACGTCGACCGTCCGCGCAGGTCGGAATCCAGGGCAGTGCGCATGAGGGTGCGACTGCGGCACGACGTGGATGCGGGCGGCGTGACGGGTGGAGGGGGTAGGACCGGGCGACAACGCCTCGCTCCCCACAGCCAAGTCGTTATCGTTCCGATATGTTCAGCCCCCCACGGTGCCAGCCGACCGGCTCGGAAGCAAGTCGGCCCCACCGTGCGGGGCCGGGCCACGCAGGTGACCCACCGGTAAGGGTTCCCGAGCGAAACGCCCGGGGACCCTTTACCGGTGTGTGACTCAGGTCACATCTCGATGCCCTCGAGCAGGTCCGTCACGAGCGCGGCGATGGGGCTGCGCTCGCTGCGCGTCAGCGTGACGTGGGCGAAGAGCGGGTGACCCTTGAGCTTCTCGATGACCGCCGCGACGCCGTCGTGCCGCCCGACCCGAAGGTTGTCGCGCTGGGCGACGTCGTGGGTCAGCACCACCTTGCTGTTCTGCCCGATGCGCGACAGGACCGTGAGGAGCACGTTGCGCTCGAGCGACTGGGCCTCGTCGACGACGACGAACGCGTCGTGCAGCGATCGACCGCGGATGTGGGTCAGCGGCAGCACCTCGAGCAGCCCCCGGTCCATGACCTCCTCGACGACCTCCGTCGACACGAGGGCACTCAGGGTGTCGAAGACCGCCTGGCCCCACGGGTTCATCTTCTCCGCCTCGGTGCCCGGCAGGTAGCCGAGCTCCTGGCCGCCGACGGCGAACAACGGCCGGAACACGATGACCTTGCGCTGCGCGCGTCGCTCCATGACCGACTCGAGGCCGGCACACAGCGCGAGCGCCGACTTGCCGGTGCCGGCCCGACCGCCGAGGCTGACGATGCCGACGTCGGGATCCAGGAGCAGGTCGAGGGCGATGCGCTGCTCGGCACTGCGGCCGTGCAGACCGAAGGCGTCGCGGTCGCCGCGCACGAGCCGGATCTGCTTGTCGGCTCCGACCCGCCCCAGACCGCTTCCCCGCGGCGAGAGCAGGACCAGGCCTGTGTGGCAAGGCAGCTCGGCTGCGCCGGCGTGCTCGATGCGCCCGCGGTCGTAGAGCTGGTCGAGCTCGTCGGTCGTCACCTCGAGCTCGCTCATGCCGGTCCAGCCGGAGTCGACGCCCTGCTCGTGGCGGTACTCCTCCGCCTCGAGGCCGCACGCCGACGCCTTGACCCGCATCGGCAGGTCCTTGCTGACGATCGTGACGGCGGCGCCCTCGTTGGACAGGTTCTTGGCCACCGCCAGGATTCGGGTGTCGTTGTCCCCGAGGCGGAAGCCGGCCGGCAGCGACATCGGGTCGGTGTGGTTGAGCTCGACCCGGAGCGTACCGCCGGTGTCGCCGACGCGGACCGGCTCGTCGAGGCGTCCGGCGCTGATGCGCAGGTCGTCGAGCAGGCGCAGGGCCTGCCGGGCGAAGTAGCCGAGCTCGGGGTGGTGGCGCTTGCCCTCGAGCTCGGTGACGACCACGACGGGGAGGACCACCTCGTGCTCGGCGAACCGGAGCATGGCCCGGGGGTCGGACAGGAGCACCGACGTGTCGAGGACGTACGTCTTGTGGGACGGACGTTCGTGCGTCGTGCTGCGTGTGGTGGCGCGTGTGGAGGCCGCGGCCGGCTTGGTGGTCGTGCTGGCGGAGTCCGTCGTGACCGGACGAGTCGTGCGTGCCATGTCCCACTCCCTACGCGGCGCGCGTCGCGCGCCTACTCGCTCCCGAGGTGCCGGGCGGTGACCACCAGAGGGTGGCGCAGGGCCCGGCCCTCCGTCCTGAGCGATCGCTCCATCGGTGGGCCTCCTGGCAACGTCCGACGGGTGTCGGGCGTTGGCACGACGGTACGACCAGCGACCGACGGTGACGCGGATTGAGGGCACGTGCGTCGTCGTGTCGCCCGAGTGTTCACCTGCCGGAAACGTCGGCGTCCAACCCTGCCCACCGGGCGCCGACCGGACGACTGTCGGACGCCCACCGGACGCCCTCCGTCGACGTCGGAGGCATCAGGCCCAGGGCGAGCGGCCCATGACGCGGATGTACTCGCGCTTCCACCGCCAGCGGCGCATCCCGACGAACATGCCGAGAAGGCCGACCGCCCCGAACATCGCGAGCAGGCCCCAGCCCGCCCCGAGCGCTCCCTCGGCCCCGCCGTCCGCAGCCTTCTTGCACACGACGAAGAAGACGACACCGGCGGCGGCGATGACGGCGAAGAAGACCGTCATGACCCACGGCTCACGGATCTGGCCGATGAACAGGCCGCCCTCGGGCACCGGGAACGGCTCCTTGGGCGGCGTGGCGTCGGACCGGGGCTGCTCCACCTGGTTCACGCGGCAGCCACCTCGCCGTAGAGGCGGGCGACCTCGTCGAGCAGGCCTGCCTCGTCGACGATCCCGCCCGTGCCGGTCCCCGGACCGGACACGTCGCGCAGCGCCTCGTACCCCTCGCCCTGGGGACGCACCGCCAGCGTGCGGTCGCCGTCGGCGGTCCGCACCTGGAGGATGACCGCAGCCCCCGCGTCGACGGCGAAGCGCTCCTTCATCATCCCGGTGACCAGCGCGGCCCGGTCCACGTCGGGCTCGCCGAGACGGACGAACCACGAGGCGAGCTGGCGCGGCTGCATGAGCGCGGTGACGGTGTCCGACTCGAGCAGCGCGACGTACTCGACGTCGCCCCCGTCGGCCCCGACGAAACCGATGCGCGACCACCGGTACGCCTTGCCGGTCACGTACTCGATGAGCGCCGCGTAGGACCGGGTCTGGCGGTTGCCGTCCTCGTCGAGGGTGAGCCAGCCGCGCGACACGAGGGAGGACGCGCCGCCCACCAGGGCCCCCTCCTGGGCGATCCGCGGGTCGCTGAGCAGGAAGTCGCCCGACGTGCGCGAGGCCACCGAGTCGTGCCGTGAGAGGAGGTAGGCCAGCTCGCTGGCCCCGATGCCGACGATGTCGTCGGGCAGCTCGATGGCGGCGATGGGCGTCCCGCGCAGCGGGTCGTCGACCCGGCCGTCGCGGGTCTCGTTCGTGTCGCTCATGTGCGTGTCCACCTGTCCTCGTGGTCGTCTCAAGTCGTCAGTCGAAGGGGTTCAGCGAGGAGATCACGTCGCCGGCCTTGTCGGCCACGTCGCCCGCGACGTCGGCGACGTCGCCGGCGGCGTCACTGATGGCGTCGCCCGCCTCGCCGGCGAAGTTCGAGATGTCGTCCCAGTGGTCGTAGACCAGCTGGCCCACGGCCATCGCGCCCGCGGCGGCTCCGGCGATCGCGTTGACCGGCGGGATCGGCACGAGGGCGACGGCACCGAGTGCGGTCATGGCGCCGTCGTACCCCGCACGCCCGTAGTGGCCCTCGGCGATGTCGTTGGCCACGGTGAAGCCGCCCAGTGCCACGCCGGCCGGGCCGAGCACCTTGCCCATGGTGCCGAGGCCCTTGGCGAACTTCGAGCCCTCTTCGAGCGCCGGGACGAAGCGCGAGAGCGTCGACCAGTTCTTCGGGGCGAGCGCGTCACCGAACTCGGCGAGCCGCCCTGTCTTCCAAGCGTTTCCGAGGTTCTTGAAGAGCCCGAGCTCGCGGTCGAAGGTGCCAAGGTTGTTCGAGAAGTTCTTCAGCTTCAGGGCCAGCCCGGCCACTGTGCCGAGCGTGCCGGCCAGCTTGAAGGGCGTGAAGAGCGCCTTCGTCAGGTCGTAGCCGGGGATGCCGCCGTTGCTGCCGTTGCCGTTGGTGCCACCCGGACCGAGGGGGCCGGCGCCCCCGGAGCCCTGGCCGCTCGTCGTGTCCTGCGCGCCGGCGTTGCGGCGCAGCGCCTCCGCGAGCCTGCCGAGGTCGGTGCCGAACTGGCCCAGCTGCGCGTCGAGCGGCGGCCACTTGCTCATGAGGTGCTCGAGGTCGCCGCCGCCCCAGTTGCCCTTGATGGCGTTGACGGCGCGCGTGGCCTCACCGCGGACGGTCTCGCACTCGCGCACGTGGCCGGTGATCCGCTCGGCCGCCGATCGCAGCGCGACCGGATCGGCACCCTTCTTGTAGATGGCCATTGGCTCTCCCCTGTGATGGACGACGTCCGAAACCTATGCATTGGTCCCCAGGGCTGCAATGGGGAGCGGTCCCCATCGTCGGGGATCTCGAGCGCGGGTCGATCCTGGTCACGTGCCGAAGCGTCGGTGCCTTCCGGCGTAGGCGCGAAGGGCACGGAGGAAGTCGACGTGCCGGAAGTCGGGCCAGTAGGCCTCGCAGAAGTAGAACTCCGACGTCGCGCTCTGCCAGAGCAGGAAGCCGCCGAGGCGCTGCTCCCCCGAGGTGCGGATGACGAGGTCGGGGTCGGGCTGGCCCTTGGTGTAGAGGTGCCCGGCGATGTCCTCGACGGTGATACCGGCGGCGATCTGCTCGATGGACTCGCCGCGGGCGGCCCGTTCGAGGAGGAGGTCGCGGACCGCGTCGGCGATCTCCCGTCGACCGCCGTACGGCACGGCGACGTTGACCGTCATGCCGGTGACGGCGGCGGTGCGCTCGGCCGAGGCGCGCAGGCTCGCGGCGGTGGCGGCCGGGAGCAGGTCGAGGGCCCCCACGATGCGCACGTGCCAGTGGCCGGCATCGGCGAGGTCGGAGACGGCGGTCTCGATGATCTTGAGCAGCGGCTCGAGCTCCTCCTGCGGGCGGTGCAGGTTGTCGGTCGACAGCAGCCAGAGGGTGACGTACTCGACGCCGGCCTCACGGCACCACTCGAGCAGCTCCTCGATCTTGTCGGCGCCGGCCTGGTGGCCCCTGGCCGTGCCCTCGCCGCGGGCCTTGGCCCAGCGACGGTTGCCGTCGAGCATGACGGCGACGTGACGAGGAAGGGACTCCTTGGGGAGATCCTTGAGGACCCGGCGCTCGTACGCGCCGTAGACCACATCGCGCCACCCCACGGGGGCCTCCTCGTCGATGTCGGACGTCGCCGACCGCGGATGGGCCGCTGCCGGACCGCCGTCCACTGCTCGGGCAGCCCCGGTGGGCCACGCACCCACCGTACCCCTCGCCCGGTCGGGTCCCACCGCAGCCGGACGCTGCCGCACCGGGCCTTCACACGACCTTCACAGGCGGCGCGCACCACCTACGCCCCCGTAACCTACGGTTGCGTAGGTAGACTCGCGCCATGACCACCGAGCAGCACCGCACCCCCGGTCCGGCCGTCGAGGACGCCACGGGCCCCGTCGCCGAGCTCGTCGCCGCCGTCAAGCCACGGCTGCGCGGCTGGCTGCACCTCGGCATGTTCCCCGTCGCCGTCATCGGCGGGCTCGTCCTCGTGCTCCTCTCCGACCCGGGGGCCGTGCGCACCGCGTCGGTCGTCTTCACGATCACGGCGGCCCTGCTCTTCGGGGTGTCCGCGGTCTACCACCGCGGCACGTGGGGGCCGCGCGCCGGGGCGCTGCTCAAGCGGCTCGACCACTCGAACATCTACCTCATCATCGCCGGCACGTACACGCCGTTCGCGGTGACGCTCCTGCCCACCACCCAGGCCCGGATCCTGCTGTCGATCATCTGGTCCGCCGCGATCGGCGGCGTCGTGTTCCGCATCCTGTGGGTCAGCGCGCCGCGCTGGCTCTACACCGGCCTCTACATCGCGCTCGGCTGGACCGCCGTCTTCTACGTCGTGCCGTTCTGGAAGGCCGGCGGCCCGCTCATCGGCTCGCTCATCGGCCTCGGCGGCATCCTCTACACGGTCGGCGGCGTCATCTACGGCACCAAGCGCCCCAACCCCTCCCCGCGCTGGTTCGGCTTCCACGAGGTCTTCCACGCCTTCACCCTCGGCGGGTTCGCCTCACACTTCGCCGCGGTCACGCTCGCGGTCGTCGGCTACCAAGCCGTCAGCTGAGGCGCCCCAGCCCTGAGGACATGCGAAGAGGCCCCCGGCATGCCGGGGGCCTCTTCGCATGTGCCTCGCGTCGTCGTCGCGGGGGCGGCTCAGCGCGTCGGGCGCTGTGGGTCGGTGCCGTCGGTGCCGTCGCTGCCCGACGTGTCGGGCCCGTCGGTCGTGTCGGGGCCGGACGCGTCCGTGGCGTCGGTGCCCAGACCGTCGCGGGTGGCCTCCTCCTGGGCGCGCTCACGGTCGCGGTAGGCCATCCGGCGCAGCCGCGCGTTCATGTTGCGCACGAGGAACCACAGCGCCACGGCGAGGACGAAGAACGCGATGAAGCCCCAGATCCCGGGGCCGATGGGCAGGTTGCCGCCGTCGGCCATCAGTCCTGCACCTCCTCGCCGGACTCGTCTGCTCCGGCCTGCTCGTCGGTGGTGGTGTCGGCGTCCGTGTGGGTCTCGGCGCTGTCGCCGCGGACCGCGCCCGTCGAGGTCACAGCCTCCGCGGCACCCTCCTGCGGCTCGGGCGTCTCGGGAAGGCGTCCGTCGTAGGCGAGGGCGAGGCCCCGCCGGGTGGCGAGCGCGTCGGCCTCGGCCGGCGTGCCGAGTCCGGCGAAGAGGTCGTCCTCGCCCTCGGCCACCGGCACGTACGAGAGCGCGGCCTCGAACTGCTCGACCGGCCACACCCGCTGCTGGATCGACAGCGGCACTTGGAACCAGAAGCCGTCGGGATCGACCTGCGTCGCGTGGGCCAGCAGCGCCCGGTCGCGCGTCTCGAAGTACTCGCCGCAGTCGATGGTCGTCGTCGTGCGGCCGTCACGGCGCGGCTTCCAGTTGGCGAGCCACTCCGCGTACGGGCTCTCGAGGCCCTCCTGCACCATCGCCTCGTGGATGAGGGTGAGGCGCTCCTTGCTCCAGCCGCCGTTGTAGTAGATCTTCAGCGGCTGCCACGGCTCGCCGGCGTGCGGGTAGCGCTCGGGGTCGCCGGCCGCCTGGAACGCCGCCATCGACACCGTGTGGCACATGATGTGGTCCGGGTGGGGGTAGCCACCCTTCTCGTCGTAGGTCGTCATGACGTGCGGACGCCACTGCCGGATGACGCGCACGAGAGCCTCGGTCGTCACCTCGAGGTCCTCGAGGCCGAAGCAGCCGTCGGGCAGCGGCGGCAGCGGGTCGCCCTCGGGCAGGCCGGAGTCGACGAAGCCGAGCCACGTGTGCTCACAGCCGAGGACCTGCTGGGCCGCCTTCATCTCGTCGCGCCGCACCTGCGCGATGTCGCGCAGGATGTGGGCGTCGTTCTTCAGCTTCTCGTTGAGGATGTCGCCGCGCTCGCCGCCGGTGCACGAGACGACCATGACCGACGCGCCCTCCGCGACGTACTTCGCGGTGGTCGCGGCGCCCTTGCTCGACTCGTCGTCGGGGTGCGCGTGCACCGCCATCAACCTCATGCCCTCGGCCACGTGGCTCCCTGCTGTCGTCCGTCGGTGTGATCGGTGGTTGGGGGCCGCGGCGACGCCGGGTGGGCGTGCCGCGGACGCGACGACGGGTGGCTGCGGGGCTGCTGCCGGACCGCCGTCGGAGGCGCGCGTCCCGTGGGGGACACTGGACCCGTCCGCCATCCTCTCACCACCCGCTGCGCCTGCCGCCCGGGCCTCGACCGCCAGGACCACTGCATGCCGTCCCGACCGACGCTCCCCCGCCCCGCTCCCGGCACGACGAAGTGGTGGGTTATCGGCACCCTGGGCATCCTCGCGATGTCGGCGATCGCGGTGTGGTTCGGGCTGTCCGCGACGCTCGGGCGTCCCGCGTTCGAGACGGTCGGCTACAAGGTCGTCGACGACCGCACGGTCCGCGTCACCTTCAGCCTGACGCGTCCGGACGGCAAGGCCCTGACGTGCACCGTCGAGGCCCTGGCGCGCGACTTCTCCCCGGTCGGCACGGCGCGTGTCGAGGTGCCGGCCGGTCCGGACACGGTGACGACGACGGCCACGCTGCGCACGACGTCACGGGCCGTCACGGGCCGGGTCCGCGACTGCGGCTGACAGGCACGCAGGACCGGGACGAACCGGCACGGACCGGACCGGGCCGCGGCACCCGAAACCGGTCATGACCTGCGTCTTCGAGAGGCCCTTTGCTACGCTTGGTCCTTCACCCAGGGTCCGGACCGGTTGCCCGCGCAGGCAGATGCCAGCAGGCGACAGCCACGGTCGGGCCCTTCGTACATGTGAGACGCCCACGCGGACCCGCGTGGGCGTCGGTTCATCGAGGAGTGACACAAGTGACCGAGACTGCTGCTGGTGGTTTCCTGACGCAGGAGGCCTACGACCGCCTCAAGGCGGAGCTGGACCACCTGTCCGGCGAGGGTCGCATCGAGATCGCGCAGAAGATCGAGGAGGCCCGCGAAGAGGGCGACCTCAAGGAGAACGGCGGCTACCACGCCGCGCGCGAGGAGCAGGGCAAGATGGAGGCCCGCATCCGACAGCTCACCGAGCTGCTCCACAACGCGAAGATCGGCGAGACCCCGGCCGACGACGGTGTCGTCGAGCCCGGCATGGTCGTCACCGTCGAGATCTTCGGCGACGAGGAGACCTTCCTGCTCGGCAACCGTGAGATCGCCGACGGCTCCGACCTGCAGGTCTTCTCCGAGAAGTCCGCCATGGGCGCCGCCATCAACGGCAAGAGCGTCGGCGACAGCACCTCCTACGAGGCGCCGAACGGCAAGACCGTCGAGGTGAAGATCCTCAAGGCCAAGCCCTACACGGCCTGACCCCACACGTCGAACGGGCCGGTTCCCCACGGGGAGCCGGCCCGTTCCGCATGTCCGGTGGGCCGGTCGCGTGGGCGGGTCCGGGGGGCCGATCCGCGGCGGGTGGCCGCCGGACGACCGTTGGTGCGCCCCGGGTCGCAACACGCCCGCCGACACGCGGGCCGAGCGTGGA
>JAEXXY010000255.1 GCA_023451855.1 Actinomycetes bacterium | reverse complement strand
GACGACCGCCTCGGTGACCTGCTCGTACGGCGGCTGGTCCAGGGCCGCCGCGAGCAGACCGCGCCAGTGCGTCAGCCGCGTCCACGACAGGTCGGTGTCGCCGGGCGCGTACGCGGCCGCGCGTCTCTTGAGCAGCAGCCTCGGGTTGTGGTGCAGCGCCGCGTCGGTGATGCGCCGCTGGGCCATGGCCCCGATCGGGTCCTTGGCGACGTCGTCGGGCGCCTTGCCGGGCCACCAGGCGACGATGGGGGAGTCGGCCAGCAGCAGCGGCATGACGACGCTCGGACCGTGGGCGGCGAGCGCACCGTAGAGGCGCAGCACGACGATCTCCGAGGCCCCGGCGTCACCACCGAGGCGGATCTGTGCGTCGAGGCGGTTCTTGCCGCGGCGCTCCCCGGGGATGACGACGATGATCCGGCACGGGTGCTGCCGGCTGGCGTGGTTGGCCGCGTCGATGGCCTCCTGGGCGTCGGTGTCCTCGACGACCATGACAAGGGTCAGCACCCGGCCCAGCGCCATGGCGCCGACCTCGTTGCGCAGTCGGACCAGCGTCTTGCTGATCTGGGTGGTCGTGGTGTCGGTCAGGTCCCTGATCACGGCATCCTCCACACGCGTCCGTCACGCTCGAGCATCTGGTGGGACGATCGCGGCCCCCAGGCGCCCGCGGCGTACTGCTCGGGCCGACCCTTCCTGGCCCAGTGGTCGAGGAGCGGGTCGAGGATCTTCCACGACTGCTCCACCTCCTCGTGGCGCGGGAACAGCGGCGGGTCGCCGAGCAGCACGTCGAGGATGAGGCGTTCGTAGGCTTCGGGGGACGCCTCGGTGAACGCCGAGCCGTAGCCGAAGTCCATCGTCACGTCGCGCACCTCCATCTGCGAGCCCGGCACCTTCGAACCGAACCGCAGCGTGACGCCCTCGTCGGGCTGGACCCGGATGACGATGGCGTTCTGGCCGAGCTCCTCGGTGGCCGTGTGCTCGAAGGGCAGGTGCGGCGCCTTCTTGAACACGACGGCGATCTCGGTGACGCGCTTGGCGAGGCGCTTGCCGGCCCGCAGGTAGAACGGCACGCCGGCCCACCGACGCGTGTCCACCTCGAGGGCCACGGCCGCGAAGGTCTCGGTGCGTGAGTTCGGGTCGACGCCGTGCTCCTCGAGGTACCCGACGACCTGCTGCGCCCCCTGCCACCCGGCGGCGTACTGCCCGCGAGCCGAGTGCAGGTCGAGGTCGGCCGGCAGCCGCACCGCCGAGAGCACCTTCTCCTTCTCGGCGCGAAGGTCCTTGGCGTCGAAGGAGACCGGCTCCTCCATCGCGGTGAGCGCCAGCAGCTGCAGCAGGTGGTTCTGGATGACGTCGCGCGCTGCGCCGATGCCGTCGTAGTAGCCCGCGCGGCCCGCGATGCCGATGTCCTCGGCCATGGTGATCTGCACGTGGTCGACGTAGTTCGCGTTCCACACCGGCTCGTACAGCTGGTTGGCGAAGCGGAGTGCCAGCAGGTTCTGGACGGTCTCCTTGCCGAGGTAGTGGTCGATGCGGAAGACGGCGTCGGGCGGGAAGACGCCCTCGACGATGTCGTTGAGCTGCTGGGCGCTCTTGAGGTCGTGGCCGAACGGCTTCTCGATGATGACGCGGCGCCAGCTGTCGCCCTCGGCCTTCGTGAGACCGCAGCGCTCGAGCTGCTCGCAGACCGTCGCGAAGAAGTCGGGCGGGATCGACAGGTAGAAGGCGTAGTTGCCGCCGGTGCCGCGGTCGCGGTCGAGCTCCTGGACGGTCTTGGCGAGCAGGTCGAAGGCGGCGGGGTCATCGAAGGTGCCCGGCACGAACCGGAAGCCCTCGGACAGGTTGCGCCACACGTCCTCGCTGAAGGGCGTGCGGGCGTGCTGCTTGACGGCGTCGTGCACGACCTGGCCGAAGTCCTGCGTGGCCCAGTCGCGGCGCGCGAACCCGACGAGCGAGAAGCCCGGCGGCAGCAGCCCGCGGTTGGCGAGGTCGTAGATCGCCGGCATGAGCTTCTTGCGGGCGAGGTCGCCCGTGACACCGAACAGGACGAGGCCGCACGGCCCGGCGATGCGGGGCAGGCGCTTGTCCTCGGGTGTGCGGAGCGGGTTGTGCCCGCGGGCGATTCGCGCCGGGCTCACTCGCTACCTCCCTCGTTCGTTGGTGCCTCGGCCTGCCGCGCGAGCGCGGCTCGGACCTGCGCGAGACCGGCGTCGTGGTCGGTCAGGTGCAGCCGCAGGACCGGGCGGTCGTGCTCGGCCAGGACGGCGGCGTCGCCACCGGCCTGCGAGGCGATGAAGTCTCCGAAGGTGAACTCGCGCCCGGGGATCGGCAGGTCCTGCTTCGGGGCCGACGTGACCTGCACGTAGACGCCGACCGCAGGGCCGCCCTTGTGGAACTGGCCGGTCGAGTGGAGGAAGCGCGGGCCCCAGCCGAACGTCGTCGGGCGCTCGGTGCGACGGGCGACCGCGGCGCGGGTGCCGGCGAGGTCGGCGTCGCCGATCCGGTCGAGGTAGGCCATGATCGCGACGTAGCCGCGCTCGGGGTCGAGCTGGGCGAAGAGCGCGTCGAGCGCGGCGGGCACGGTGGACGCGTCGCCGAGCCACGCGCCGTCACCAGCGCCGACCGCGCGGATCTCCACGGCGCCGTCGGTGGCGGCCGGTGCGTCGGCCTGCGCCG
>JAEXXY010000221.1 GCA_023451855.1 Actinomycetes bacterium | reverse complement strand
CTGCCGAACATCGACCTCGCGAGCGCCGCGGCGCTGCACGCCCTCGGCCTGCCGGCGGCCGCAGGCGAGGTGCTGTTCCAGGTGGCCCGCTCGTTCGGCGTCGCGGCGCACGTCGTCGAGGAGTACGCCGAGGAGCCCCTGCGCTGGCGCGGCCGGGACCCCTCCGCCTGACGGGTCAGGGCCGCTGGTCGAAGACGTGGCGGCGGACCCAGGCGTGCATCGCCACCGCTGCGGCGGCCCCCGCGTTGATCGAGCGCGTCGAGCCGAACTGCTCGATGTGCAGCACCACCTCGCACGCCGCACGCATCGGCTCGCTGAGGCCCGGGCCCTCCTGACCGAAGACGAGGACGCAGCTGCGCGGCAGGTCGTAGGTCTCGAGCGGCAGCGATCCGGGCAGGTTGTCGACCCCGACGAGGACGAGCCCCGCCCCACGAGCCCAGGCAGCGAGCGCGTCGGCGTCCGGGTGGTGGTGCTCGTGCTGGTAGCGGTCGGTCACCATGGCCCCGCGCCGGTTCCAGCGCCGCCGGCCGACGATGTGGAACGCCCGGGCACCCATGGCGTTGGCGGTGCGGATGACCGAGCCGATGTTGAAGTCGTGGCCCCAGTTCTCGACCGCGACGTGGAAGTCGTGCCGACGCGTGTCGAGGTCGGCGACGATCGCGTCGTGCCGCCAGTACCGGTAGGCGTCGACGACGTTGCGGCGGTCGCCGTGCGCGAGCAGCTCGGGGTCCCAGTGCGCCCCCTCGGGCCATCGCCCCTCCCAGGGGCCGACACCGACCTCGGCACCTGCTTCCGCAGCGGCACCGGCATCGGCATCGGCAGCGGCAGCGGCAGCGGCAGCGGGCGAGGCCGTGGGTTCGCGGGGCTCCTCGGGCACCGGCTGAGTCTACGAGCGGGTGGACCGAGGCGCCGACGCACCCGCTTCGCGCACAGCAAGGGCACAGCGCGGATTGAGGAGATCCCGATCGCACCGCCTACCCTTGGGCGCATGCACGCACTCGCCGCCGTCCCCGCCCTCGGCCCGAAGTGGATGGACCCGACGTACCTGCTCCAGCAGTACGGGGGCGCGTTCTTCGTCATCGCCCTCGTCATCGTCTTCGTCGAGTGCGGGCTGCTCTTCCCGATCCTCCCCGGCGACTCGCTGCTCTTCGCCGTCGGCCTCTTCATCGCCACGGGCCAGGTCGACATCAACCTCTTCGTCGCGATCGCGGCCCTCACGGCGGCGGCCTTCCTCGGCAACGTCGTCGGGTACGAGATCGGCCGCGGGGTCGGCCGCCCCCTCTACAAACGCCAGGGCCGCTTCATCAACACCGCTAACTTCGACAAGACCAACGTGTTCTTCGACAAGTACGGCAACCGCGCCCTCGTGCTGGGCCGGTTCGTGCCGATCGTGCGCACCTTCATCACCGTCGTCGCGGGCGTCGGACGGATGCACCGCCGGCGGTTCTTCGGCTGGAGCGCCATCGGCGCCGTCGCCTGGGTCGTCAGCCTCACCCTGCTCGGCTACTTCCTCGGCCAGGCCTTCCCGGGCCTGACGAAGAACATCGAGTACGCGGTCCTGCTCATCGTGCTCGTGTCGGTCATCCCGATGGCCATCGAGATCGTCAAGCACCGCCGTGAGGCCCGCGAGGTCGTCACGGAGATCGGCGAGGCGGCGAGCGAGTCGAGCGACTCCCCCAGCGAGTCCCGGGACCGCCTCCGCTGAACCCGTCCGGTGGCCGGCTCCGCCGCCACCGACCCATCGACACCCCACGGCCCCGAGCCGGGGTTGCGTCGAACCCTGCACGCCGTCGTGCCCGCCGGAGCAGACTGGTCGGTGCAGGGGTGGACGGAGGCCGACATGGACACCAGCGACGCCGACACGACGCGGGGGGCCGCGCCAGCAGGGTCCGGTGAGGGCGCGACCGGCGAGACCGACCTGTCGAGCCTCTACCGGGCCAGCGTCCGTGGCTGGGTCGACCGGGTCGCCGCGCTCGGTCCCGACGACTGGGACCGCCCGACGCCCTGCTCGGACTGGACCGTCAGGGATCTCGTCAACCACGTGACCGGCGAGGACCTCTGGACCGTCCCGCTCATGGAGGGCGCCACGATCGAGGAGGTCGGCAGCCGGTACGACGGTGACGTCCTCGGAGACGACCCCGTCGCCGCCGCCACGCACGCCGCGTCCGAGGCGCAGGACGTCGTGGCCGCGACGCTGCCCAGCGCCGGCACGGTGCACCTGTCCTACGGCACCGAGTCGATGGACGAGTACGTGCGCCAGCTGCTCGCCGACCACGTCGTGCACGGCTGGGACCTCGCCGCGGCCACGGGCGGCGACACCACCCTCGACGTGTGGCTCGTGACCGCCGTCTCGACGTGGTTCGACGAGCGCGAGGACCTCTACCGGTCGGTCGGCGCGGTGGGCGCGCGCCGGACGATGACCGGCGTCCCGGGCGCCGACCTGCTCGCGCGCTTCGGGCGCGACGCCGCGTGGGGCCCGATGCACGCCGCCTTCGCCGCCTTCGTCGCGGCGTTCGGGCGCGGCGACATCGACGCGATCATGGCGCTCATGACGCCGGACTGCGTCTTCGAGGCCACCGGCCCGGCCCCTGACGGGGTGCGTCACGAGGGAGCCGACGCGGTGCGGACCGTGTGGGAGGACCTGTTCGGGGGGACGCGCGACCCCCGCTTCACCGAGGAGGAGTCCTTCGTCGCCGGCGACCGCGGGGTGCTGCGCTGGCGGTTCGACTGGGTCGAGGAGGACGGCTCTCCCGGGCACGTGCGGGGGGTCGACGTCGTGCGGCTGCGCGACGGGAAGGTCAGCGAGAAGCTGTCCTACGTCAAGGGCTGACCCGCGCGGCCGGGACGCCGGTCAGACCTGCCGGCGCAACGATCAGGCGTCGGGACGCGTCCGGTCGGTGCTCGGGTCGGGCGCCGTGACGTCGGCGGGGGCGTCGGCCTGCGGGAGGCCGCCCGGCTGGGTCGAGGGACCCGCGACC
>JAEXXY010000153.1 GCA_023451855.1 Actinomycetes bacterium | reverse complement strand
GCGCAGCAGCGCGCGGCCCGTGGCCTGGCCGACCTGTCCGCCACCGTCCTCGGCTTCGACGGCGGCGCCGACGGCGGCGACCGTGACACCCTCGCGGCCTACCTCGCTGCACGCGACGAGCTCGCGGCCGGGGGCGCGCAGGGCGACGAGCCGCTCGCCGCCGAGATCGCGATCCTCGACCTCATCAGCGACGTGGCCGAGCTGAGCCGCAACCGGCCGGCGCTCGAGGAGCGCCACACCGAGCTGCTCGTGCACAGCCCGAAGGAGTTCTTCCACACCTACCTGCAGAGCCTCGACCCCGACCGGGCCGGTCTGCCGACCGACTTCCGCGACAAGCTCGCGCGGGTCCTGCGCCACTACGGCGTCACCGACTTCGAGCGCACGCCCGAGCTCGAGGAGGCGGTGTTCCGCATCTTCCTGTCGCAGCAGCGACCGGCGCCCGAGGTCGCCTTCGCGACGTCGGTCCTGCAGCGCTGGCTCGCCGAGCCGGCCCCGGCGGCCCCGCTCGACGCGTCGGCCCGCGACGCGCTCGACCGCCTCGTCGTCGCCACGCAGCTGCGGTTCCCGGTCATCGGCGACCTCGCCCGCAGCGTCCGGTTCCGCTGGTTCGACCAGCCGCTCGTCGACGAGGGCCGGGCCAGCGTCCTCGCGGGCGTCCGCGACAAGGTGGCCGCGCTCGCGGCCGACAGCGACGCCGCCGACCACAGCCTGCGCGTCGACGAGCTCGCGGCGATCCCCGAGCAGATCGTGCGCTTCCTCACCGAGCGGTTGTACGCGTCGGCGGACACGCCCGAGGGCATCCAGCAGCACGAGCCGATGCTCGAGGTGCTCATCAAGCGCCACTACCGCGGCCACGAGCTGCACGCCCTGCGCACCTTCACCGAAGGCGGCCGCCCGTTCGCGACGGCCGACTACACCCTCGATGACCGACACACCCACCTGACCTCGAGCATCGGCGCCGTCGACGAGCTCGTTCCCGGCAGCGCCCTCGACACCGCGGTGTCGGCCGACGTCTGGGCCCGCACCGAGGGCAGCCACTCGGTCGTCGACCTCTACCTGCGCTGGCCCGACGAGCCGGCGTCGCCCGACGAGGCGAGCAACCGGCTCGCCGCGCTGCTCCAGGAACTGCGGTTCGCCCACGACACCCGACGCGTGGCCGTGGCCGTCAGCGCCGGCCCCGAGCGGCACGTCGACTACTTCACCTTCCGCCCGGTCGAGGGCCGCCTCGTCGAGGACCGGCTCGTGCGCGGCGTCCACCCGATGGTCGGCCGCCGCCTCAACCTGTGGCGCCTCACCGCCTTCGACGTGACGCGTCTCGATGCCCCCGACGACGTCCTGCTCTACGAGTGCGTCGCCAAGGACAACCCGGAGGACCGACGCCTCGTCGCCCTGGCCCAGGTGCGCCAGATCGTCGTCGTGCGCGACGAGCACGGTCAGGTGTCCGGCCTGCCGCACGTCGAGCGCGCCATCGCCAACTGCCTCGAGGCCATCCGACGGGTGCGCGCCGCGCGCGGTCCGGGCGGCTCGCGCCTCGACATGAACCACGTGTGGGTGCAGATCTGGCCGACGATCGAGGCCGACCTGAGCCAGCTGACGGCGCTGCGCGGCAAGATCGCCCCGCTGACCGCCGGTGCCGGCATCGAGGAGGTCCTCGTCCAGGCCGACGTCGCGACCGCCCCCGACCAGAAGCCCGCCCCCATCGCCGGGCGGTTCTTCTACCAGCCGGGCTCCGGCGTCGAGGCGTCCGTGGGCGCCCCGCCCACCGAGCCGCTCGCGCCGCTCGACGACTACGCGTCGAAGGTGGTGCGGGCCCGACGCCGCGGGCTGGTCTACCCGTACGAGCTGCAGTCGATGATCGCCGGCCAGGGCGGCACCGTCGTCGAGCACGACCTCGACGACACCGGCGCGCTCGTGCCGGTCGACCGCCCGGTCGGGCTCAACAAGGCCGGCATCATCGTCGCCGTCGTCACGACGCCGACGCAGCGGCACCCGCAGGGCGTGACGCGTGTCGTGCTCTCCGGTGACCCGCTGCGCTCCCTCGGCTCGGTCGCAGAGGCCGAGTGCGAGCGCATCATCGCCGCCATCGACCTCGCCGAGCAGATGCACGTACCGCTCGAGTGGTACTCGCTGTCGGCCGGTGCGCGCATCTCGATGGACTCCGGCACCGAGAACATGGACTGGGTGGCCCGCGCCCTCAAGCGGATCATCGAGTTCACGCAGGCGGGCGGCGAGATCAACATCGTCGTCGCCGGCATCAACGTCGGCGCGCAGCCGTACTGGAACGCCGAGGCGACGATGCTCATGCACACCAAGGGCATCCTCGTCATGACGCCCGACAGCGCGATGGTGCTCACCGGCAAGCAGTCGCTCGACTTCTCCGGTGGGGTCAGCGCCGAGGACAACTTCGGCATCGGTGGCTACGACCGCGTCATGGGCCCCAACGGGCAGGCGCAGTACTGGGCCAAGGACCTCGTCGGCGCGCGCGCCATCCTCATGGCGCACTACGACCACGCGTACGTGGCCCCGGGCGAGTCCGGGCCCCGACGCGTCCCGACGAGCGACCCGTCGCACCGCGACGTCACGCTCTACCCGCACGACCTGCCGGAGTCGGGGTTCAAGACCGTCGGCGACATCTTCTCGGCGGTCACCAACCCCGACCGCAAGAAGCCGTTCGACATCCGCACCCTGATGCGTGCCGTCAGCGACCAGGACCACGAGCCGCTCGAGCGCTGGGCCGGCATGGCCGACGCCGAGACCGCGGTCGTGCAGGACGCCCACCTCGGCGGCATCCCGGTGACCCTCATCGGCATCGAGTCCAAGCCGGTGCCGCGCCGCGGGTTCCCGCCCACCGACGGCCCGGACACGTACACGGCGGGCACGCTGTTCCCCCGGTCGAGCAAGAAGGTGGCTCGCGCCATCAACGCCGCGAGCGGCAACCGCCCGGTCGTCGTGCTCGCCAACCTGTCGGGCTTCGACGGCTCGCCGGAGTCGATGCGCAGCCTCCAGCTGGAGTACGGCGCCGAGATCGGCCGCGCCATCGTCAACTTCGAGGGCCCGATCGTCTTCACCGTCGTGTCCCGCTACCACGGCGGCGCGTTCGTCGTCTTCTCCAAGACGCTCAACCCGCGCATGACGGTGCTCGCCGTCGAGGGCTCGTTCGCCTCGGTGCTCGGTGGCGCGCCGGCCGCGGCCGTCGTGTTCTCGCGCGACGTCGACGCTCGCACGTCCGCCGACCCACGCGTCGCCCGGCTGGAGGAGCAGGTCGCGGCCGCGTCGGGCGTCGAGCGGGCGCGCCTCACCACCGAGCTCGCCGAGGTGCGCGCCTCGGTCCGGGCCGAGAAGCTCGGCCAGGTGGCCTCGGAGTTCGACGGCGTGCACAGCATCCAGCGCGCCGTCACGGTCGGGTCGGTCGACGAGGTCGTCGCGCCGCACGACATCCGGCCGCGGATCATCGCCGCGCTCGAAGCCGGCCTCAGCGACTAGGCCGAACGCTCTGCATTGCTCCACCAGACGGGCCAGGCCGGCACGAGCGCCGGCTCTGGCCCACGACGCGGAGCAATGCAGAGCGGGCAGCGTCAGGCCGCCGAGTAGGGGTAGTCGGTGTAGCCCTCGGCGCCGCCTCCGTAGAAGGTCTGCGGGTTCGGCTCGTTGAGCGGCAGGCCCTCGCGCCAGCGGCGGGCGAGGTCGGGGTTGGCCAGGAACGGGCGACCGACGGCGACGAGGTCGGCGTCGTCGCGCTCGAGCACGTCCTCGACCTCCTCGAGGTCGGTCACCTCCGAGAAGCCGGTGTTGACGACCACCGTCCCGCCGAAGCGCCGACGCAGGTCACGGACGAGGTCGGAGGCCGGGTCGGCGAGCACGCTGAGGTAGGCCAGGCCGAGCGGAGCGATGGCGTCGACGAGGTACCCGTAGGTGGCGGCGACGTCGGCCGGGTCCTCCTCGAGGACGCCCTGGATGTTGTGCGCCGGCGAGACGCGGATGCCGACGCGGTCGGCACCGATGGCCTCGGCGACCGCCCGGGTCACCTCGACGACGAGACGGGCGCGGTGCTCGGGTGACCCGCCGTAGGCGTCGGTGCGGGTGTTGCTCGAGGGCGCGAGGAACTGGTGCAGCAGGTAGCCGTTGGCGGCGTGGATCTCGACGCCGTCGAGGCCGGCCGCACGGGCCTGGCGGGCGGCGTGCACGAAGTCGGCGACGATGCCGGGCACCTCGTCCGTCTCGAGCGCTCGAGGCACCGGGTGCGGCTCCTCGCCGTTCGCCGTCACCATCTGCCCGGGGGCCGCGATGGCGCTCGGGGCGACGGACTCGAGGCCGTTCTTGTTGTCCGGGTGGGCGATCCGGCCGGCGTGCATGAGCTGGACGACGACGTGGCCGCCCTCCCCGTGGACGGCGTCGGCGACTCGGCGCCAGCCGGCGACCTGCTCGTCGCTGTGGATGCCGGGGGTGTCGAGGTAGCCCTGGCCGACGGCCGAGGGCTGGGTGCCCTCGGTGACGATGAGGCCGGCGGACGCACGTTGGCGGTAGTACTCGACGTTGAGGTCGGTGGGCACGCCGCCGGCACCCGCGCGGTTGCGCGTCAGCGGCGCCATGACGAACCGCTGGGGCAGGTCGAAGGCTCCGACCCGGATGCTCTCGAAGGCACGCGACATGTGGACAGCTCCTCGTTGGTTGACATTTCGACGATCGGTACGGTCGTGGGCAACGACGCGGCGCCGCCGGAACATTCCCGACACGCCGGGCCGGGTCAGCCCAGGACGACGGCCAGCGCCACGACGCCGGTGAAGATCGCCCACAGCGCCAGGCCGGCCGCGTTGACCCACGGGTGGTACGTGACGGCGGCGACGACCTCGCGCACGAAGGCGCTCGGCAGGAAGTACCAGGCGGTCGGGGCCGGGGTGACGTCGGCGTCGATGCCGAGCCGACGCGTCAGGAGCGCGGCGCGACCGGCGTGGTAGTTCGACGTCACGACGCGCACCGGGCCGTGGACACCGCGCTCGGCGAGCAGGCGCAGCGACAGGACGAGGTTCTCCTCGGTCGTCGTGGCCTGGTCCTCGATGAGGATTCCGGCCGGGTCGACACCGTGGTCGGCGAGGTAGGTCGTCATCGCCGCGCCCTCGGACATCGGCTCGTCCTCGCCCTGCCCTCCGGAGGGCACGAGCACGGGGCACCGGCCGCGGGCCTGCTCGGCCCGCAGCACGGACAGCGCGGCATCGAGCCGGTTCGCGAGCAGACGGGGGATCTGCCCGTCCACGAGGCCGGACCCGAGCACGACGACGGCCGCCGGCGCGGCACGGGGCCGGCGGCGCAGGCAGGCGACGGAGTAGAGGAGGTAGCTGAGCATGACGAGGGCCGGGTAGCCGGGCAGGAGCAGGACGACGACACCGAGCACCGCGAGCGGGGTGGACCCGACCCCGAAGCCCGACCCGAACCAGAAGAGCCCGACGCCGAGCACCGTCGCCCCGGTCATCGCCGCCCCGAGGGCGAAGGAGAGGAGGTTGCCGAGGGTGCGGCCCTCTCGGCGGACCATCCGCAGCCCGTTGACGACGAGGACGAGGCCCGCGACGAGGGCCAGCGCCCACGGCAGGGTGAGCACGACGGCGTCGCCCCACCGCGTCCCGTCGAGGAGCGCGTCGAGGCCGTCGAGGACGGCGGCGGCAGCGAGCCACACGACGACCGTCAGCGCGACGCCGATGCGCCACCGGCGCGGGTCGTGACGCCACCACGCGGCGGCCAGGACGAGCGCGAGGAGTGCGACGGCGAGGTCGAGGGCAGGTCTCACGCTCTACACGCGCCCGGCCGTGAGCGAGCGGGCCTCAGTGACACGCGTCGGCGTCGGCGGCCTCGAGGTGCGCGGCGAGGGAGTCGAGCGCGGTCGGCTCGCACCCGGCCGCCCACGCCTCGTACGCGGACTCGCGGGCGGCGTCGTGGGCGTCGGGCTTGAGGGCGGCGATGACCGACGCGACCGCCTTGGCCTCGGCGCACTCGTCGTGCAGCCGCAGCGTCACCGGGTCGGGGTAGGCGGCGTCCGGGTCCAGGCCCTGGTCGCACGCGGCGTCGAGGCGGCGCTCGAGCTCCCACAGCCGGACGAGCTCGTCCATGCCGGGCCCGGCGCACAGCCCGCCCCGCGCGACGTCGAGGGCGGTGCGGTCGTGGACTCCGGCCACCCCGCACGCGAGCCGTGCAGCCGCGAAGGCGAACCGACGGGCGCCTCCGGCGGTCGCGGCACCGATGCGGGCGGTCAGCGCGGGCGCGACGGACTCCAGGCGATAGGCCGGCACGGCGCCTCCCGGGGCGGACGGTTGGTCTGCGGACGACTCGGTACGTACCCGTTCGGGCCGCCCGGGCGTCACCGGACCGGTCGGCGCGGGGAGAACCGAGGAGCACTCCCCCACCCACGGCGGGCCGGGGAACCCCGGTGGATCCACGGATGCGGCCCCGACGCAGGGCCCGTAGCGTCGAAGGTCGGTCGCTGGGATCTGCGGGGGGGCGACATGGCTGACGACGACCTGGTCCGGGAGGTGTACGAGCAGTCCTACCGACGGCTCGTCGCACACTGCATGGCGCTGTCGGGCAGCCGGTCCGAGGCCGAGGCCGTCGTGCAGAAGGCCTTCCTCGTCGCCGTCACCCACCGGGGCGACTTCGCCGAGGCCGCCGACAAGCAGGCCTGGCTCCGCGCGGTCGCGCTGACCCTGCTGCGTCACCGCTGGCTACGGGCCCGCCTCGTCGGGCGCGGCCGCCCGACGTTCCGGTCCGAGCCGAGCATCGACCTCGGGCCCGGCGTCCCGGAGGAGCACGTCGCCGTCGTCTACGCCCTGAGCCGGCTCAGCCTGCCGGTACGCGTCAGCGTCGTCCTGCGACACCTCGACGGCCTCGACATCACCCAGATCGCCCGGGAGCTCTCCGTCTCCGAGGGCACGGTCAGGGCGCGCCTGGCCCGTGCCCAGGCCGAGATGGCCGCCCACCTCAGCGACTTCGAGGAGGCGACCCGCGTCTGACCTGGCCGCCTTCGCCCGTGACACCGAACGGTTCGTCGACCCACCGTCCTTCGACGCCATGGTCGCGTCTCGGCGTCGCGCTCGACGCCGCCGCAACCTGCGCGCGACCGGCGCCGCGGTCGCGACCCTGCTCGCCCTGCTCCTGCTGGTCGCGGGTCCCGGGTGGCTCGGCGGAGCGCCGGGATCGGCGGAGCGGCTGCCAGGGCTCCTGCCGGAGTGGACCGCCGACGAGATCGTCGGCCACCCCGACGCGTTCGTGGTCAGGCAGCTGTCCTCCCACAGGTACCCGCCCCGCGTCCTGAGGGTGTGGAAGCGCTGCGCGTCCCCGAGCGCGGACCACGACTGCTTCGGCCGGGAAGCCATCGCCGTCACCGACGACGACGGTCACCGCCTCACCGCGCTCGGGGCGGTGACCGGCTCCACCGAACAGCCGGACCTCGGAGACGACGGGCTGCTCCGCGAGGTGGAGGACGGCGTCTGGTACTGGGCGCACCGCAGGCCCGGTCCCTACCTCCTCTCGGCGACGATGGACCGTCCGGTCGAGCTGACGTTCAGGGACCGCGCCGTCACGCAGGCCTTCGGCGTCCCCGGCATCGAGTGCCCGGACCGGGTGGGAGTGTGCACCCTGGAGACGGCCGCGAGGACGATCGAGCGCCTCGCCCGCCCCGACGTCCCGGACAGCCGCTGGTCGATCCCGACGCCCGCGGGATGCGGTCTCTGGGCCCTGGCCGGGGCCGGCGGCAACCTGCGACTCATCATCCAGCAGCGCGACGGGTCCTTCGCCACGGCCGACATCCCGGACGACGACGTCGCGGCGACGATGGCCGAGGGCGGGCCCGACTGCGAGGTCGGCTACTACCAGGCCGTCGCCGGGGACCGGTACCAGCTCGTCGTCAGCCTCGACCAGGGCAGGACCTGGGCGATCCGCCAGGCGCCCGTGCTGGAGGTGGCCGGCCTCGTCGAGGAGCAGCCCCGACCCCGGACGCTCGTCCCGGCGCAGTGGCAGACCCTGCCGGGTGTGCGCGACCCGCTCCATCCTCCGGGGCCGCTCCAGCCGCTGGGATGCGTGCTCAGGACTGGGTGCGCAGGTACCGACCGAAGTGCGGCACGGTGAAGGCGATGAGGCCCCGCTCGCCCGAGTAGATGAGGCCCTTCTTGATGAGCGAGTCCCGGGCCGGCGACAGGGACTGCGGCTTGCGCCCGAGCACCTCGGCCACGGCCGACGTCGGCACCGCCTCACGCTCCTCAGGATGCGGATCCTCTTGCGGCGCAGCAGGGTCCGCGAGGGCGGCGTCGGCCATCGCCCGCAGGTACTCGCGCTCGGCCGGGGTGGCACGCTCGAACCGCGAGCCGAAGAACCCGACGGCGAGCTCGCTCTCGGCCTCGGGCACGGCGACCCGGATGTCCTGGGCCGTGACGGGCGAGGTGGGCGCGACGTCCCAGACGACCTTGCCGTAGGCCTGGATGAAGTACGGGTAGCCGGCGGTCACGGCGTACATCTCGTCGAGGGCGTCGGGCGTGAACGCGCAGCCCTCCTCGGCGGCCGGCCCGACGAGCGCGTGGTCGGCGGCCTCGCGGGGCAGCCGGTCGATGCGTGAGTAGCGGAACAGCCGCTCGGAGTAGCTCTTCGACGCCGACAGCACCGCCGGCAGGTGCGGCAGGCCGGCGCCGACGACGATGACGGGCAGGCCCGACTGCGAGATCTCGTGGCACGCCGCGCACAGCGCCGAGACGTCGTCGGGGTCGAGGTCCTGCATCTCGTCGATGAAGAAGGCGATGCCCTTGCCGACGTCGGCAGCGAGGCCGCCGATGTCGGTGAACAGCTCGACGAGGTCGATCTCGATGTCTCCGCTGTCGGCCCGCCCCGACACGGTGGGCACGTCGATGCCCGGCTGCCACCGGTCGCGCAGCTTGGCGCCGGTCGGGTTGTCGCGCAGGGCGAAGGCCTTGACGGTGCCGAGCACCTGGTCGACGTCCTCGCCGCGCGGGTGCGCCAGCTCGCGCACGGCCTGGTGGGCCGCCGCCGCGAGGGGCCGGCGCAGCCGCTGGTCGGGGCGCGCCTCGAACTTGCCGGTACCCCAGTCGGCCCGCACCGCCGAGGAGCGCAGGGC